>NZ_FR898814.1:25145-52867 GCF_000437715.1 Catenibacterium sp. CAG:290 | reverse complement strand
CGGGCTTGCCCGTGGGAGTAGTCAGCCTCTCTTTAATGCACCTGATAGTGTGGCAGATGATTTAGAAAAGGTAGGATTTAATATAGTGAATGGTGCTACAAATCATGCATATGATCAAGGGGCATCTGGCATACTACATTCTATCCAGGTATTTAATAAACATCCTCATATAACTTATTTAGGACTCTATGAGAATGAAGAAGAGAAACAGAATATTAATATAGTAGAAAAGAATGGCATTAAGATTGCATTTCTATCTTTTAATCAATATGTGAATGGTGTGACTTATCAGAAACAGTTACCTTATATGATTAATTTTCATGAATCCACTATGATGGAGAATATGAAAAAAGCAAGAGAGAATGCGGATATTGTGATAGTATCCTGTCATTGGGGTATTGAGTATGATTATCATCCTAATACATTCCAGAAGAATATGGCTAAGCAGCTTGCAGATGCAGGTGCAGATGTGATTATTGGAACACATACACATACTTTACAGGATGTAGAATATATTCAAAGAGCGGATGGTAAGCGTACATTAGTTGCTTATAGTTTAGGTAATTTTGTAAGTGGCATGTTGGAAGAATCATGTCAATTAGAAGGTATGCTTTCTTTTGATATAGAAAAAAAGAAAATTAAGAACGTGGTCTTTACACCACTTGTGAATTACTATACTTTAACGGGCAAAAAAGAAAGACATGATTTTTCTGTTTATCGTTTAAAGGATTATACAAATAAGTTAGTAGAGAAGCATGGTTTTCCTAATCTGACTATTCCTCATATGAAAGAAGAAGCGAAACAGAAAGTAAAGAATATCAAAATTGATATGTAAGGCATTCTTTGGAGGTTTATGATGAAGGATTATAGACGTTATCACTGTGATGAGAATAAACTTATTGATTATGGATTTAAGAAACAGGGGCATAATTATATATATAAGAAAGATATACTAGATGGTGATTTCAGGATTGAAGTAATAATAAATGATATATTAGAGGCTAAGGTTTATGATTCTGATACAGATGAAGAATATACAAATATTCATTTAGTAGGTAAGCAGGGAAAGTTTGTACAAAAAGTAAGAACTGCATATGAAGGCTGTATTGAGGATATATTGAATCATTGTTTTGTATATGATTATTTCATTTTTCCTCAATCTAAACGTTTGATGCATCTTATTGAAGAAAAGTATCATGTTCTTCCAGATTGTCCTTTTACTAATGGTGATTCATTTGTATTTAGAAATAATGATAAGTGGTTTGGACTTATTATGCATACAGACTATTCTAAGTTTTGTGATAAACAAGGAGAAATAGAATGTTTGAATATTAAGATTTCTATGGATACAGTGAATCATCCTTCTATCTATCCAGCTTTTCATATGAATAAGAAACATTGGATCAGTATACTATTAGATGAAACATTGAGTGATGAAGATATCATGTCTCTTGTTGATCAAAGCTATCAGACTACTGTGATATGTGAAGATTGGGTTATTCCTGCTTCTCCTAAACGTTTTGATTTAATAAAGGCATTTCATCAAAGCGATTATATACAATGGCATCAAAAAGGGAGTATTCATCAAGGAGCGAATGTATATATCTATTATGGTACTCCTTATTCTGCAATTATGTATAAGTGTCAGGTAGTAGAAAGTAATGAAACAAGTATGCTTCTTAAACGTCTAAAAACATATGATCCTACTCTTTATCCATTGAAAATACTTAAGACATATCAATTAAGAGCTATAAGAGGCGCTAGGCATATTCCTAAAGAATTAAAGGAGTATATAGGAAATATCGATAAATAAGTGAATTATCTATTAAATGTGATATAATGGGCAAAGGCAAAGGAGGCTTTGGGAATGAAGGTAGAATATTATAAAGAGTACAGTCCATGTCTTGAAAGAGAGATGGAATATAAGGTGTATGGACATGCAGGAACACCTATACTTGTATTTCCATCACAGAATGGTAGATTTTTTGATTTTGAAAACAATGGTATGATCGCTACAGTAGAAGACCTCATTGATAATGGGAATATACAATTATTCTGCTGTGATAGCATTGATTTAGAAACATGGAGTGAAGAAGGCGGTCATGATGTTGGATCTCGTTCACATATGTTGGAACAATATTATCATTATATTGTAGATGAATTAGTACCTAGAATTATTGATATTAATGCGATGTGTGGTACACATGCAAAGGGTATTTATACTACAGGATGTTCATTAGGTGCATCACATGCAGCTAATTTCTTATTTAGAAGACCGGATATCTTTAGTGGATGTATTGCATTAAGTGGATATTATGATAGTGATTTATTCTTCCATGATTATGTGGATGATAATGTTTATCGTAATAGTCCTATTAAATATATTGAAGGTATGAGTTATGATCACCCATATGTAGAAATGTATAGAAAACGTCGTATCGTATTATGTTGTGGCCAGGGTGCTTGGGAAGACGAAATGGTTCGTTCAACTAGTAGAATGAAAGAACTATTGGAATATAAGAATATTCCAGCATGGATTGATTTCTGGGGATATGATGTAAACCATGATTGGGATTGGTGGAGAGTACAGTTCCCATATTTTGTAAAGAGAGTAATCTAGGAGGAGAAGAATAGATGAACGTCGTATTTATATCACCACATTTTCCAGAATATTATCATAATTTCTGCTCACGTTTAAAAGATCGTGGTGTGAATGTATTAGGTGTTGGGGATTGCCCATATGATATGATCAGTGATGAAACAAAGAATTCATTGACTGAGTATTACTATGTAGGTTCATTAGAAAACTATGATGAAGTATATCGTGCGTGTGCTTATTTCTCTAGTCAATATGGTAAGATAGACTGGATTGAGTCTGAAAATGAATACTGGCTAGAATTAGAAGCTACTTTAAGAAGAGACTTCAATGTGACTACTGGTCCACAGATTCAGGATATGCGCTGGATGAAGTTTAAATCAGCTATGAAGGAAGTATATAAGAGTGCTGGTTTAAAGGTGGCTGACTATATTAAGTTAGATACACTTGATGAAGCTTTAGAGTTTACTAAAAAGAATGGTTATCCAGTGATTGTAAAGCCCGATAATGGTGTAGGAGCAACTCATACTTATAAATTAAAAGATGATGAAGAATTAAAAGACTTCTATAATCATAAACAGGATTATATTGATTATATTCTAGAAGATTTTGTGCCTGGTGATGTTGTAACATTCGAAGGTGTGACTGATAAGGATAAGAATATTTTATTCTCTACAAGTCATTATATGGATACTTCTATTATGGATACAGTCAATGATGCATCTGATATCTATTTCCATTCTGAACCTGTAGAAGGTAAACCTATTTATGAAATTGGTGAAAAGGTTGTTAAAGCATTTGATACAAGAAGCCGTTTCTTCCATTTTGAATTCATTAAGTTATCTGAAGATAAACCAGGATTAGGTAGAAAAGGTGATTTAGTTCCTCTAGAAGTGAATATGAGAGCACCCGGTGCTTTTATTCCTGATATGATGAATTATGCTTATGATGTAGATACATATACTATTTGGGCAGATATGATGATCTATAATACTTGTTTTTATGAAATTGAAAGAAAGTATTATGTAGGTTATGTAGGAAGACGTCTTGGTATTGATTATGAATTATCTGACGCAGAAGTTGCTGATAAGTATAGAGAATATATCAAGATTGAAGCAGATATTCCTCAGGTTCTTGCACAGGCTGAAGGTAACCATATATTTGTTTTCCGTGCTAAGACTAAAGCAAAGTTAAATGAAATTACTAAGGCTATTATTGCACATAAGAAGAAAAAGGCTGCACCTAAGAAAGCAGTCAAGAAGACAGTAAAGGCTGTTGTAGAAGAAACAGTGAAGACTGTAGAAAAGAAAAAAGAACCAGTTAAGAAGACAGTAAAGGCTGTAGCTAAGAAGGTAGAAGAAGTAAAAGAACCTGTAAAAACAGTTGTAGAAGAAGCCGTTAAGACTGTAGAAAAGAAAAAAGAACCGGTTAAAAAGACCGTAAAAGCTGTGACTAAGAAGGCTGAAGAAACTAAAGAACCTGTCAAAGCAGTTGTGGAAACAAAGAAAGAAGAAGTAAAAGCAGCTGTAGAAGATACAGTAAAGGTAGTAGAAGAGAAGAAAGAAGAACTAAAAGAAGTAGTTAAGAAATCTCCTCGTGCTAGAAAAGCTGTTAAGAAACCTAGACATAAATCTAAAAAGCGTTAATTAAGAAACTGTGATGAAATGATTTCATTTCTGATCAGTTTTTTTCTTTATCAATTTTCTGTATATACAATGTGTTGACTGTTAATTGAGTGATGTTTATAATGGTTGAGAAGGAGTTTATAACTATGAAAAAAACAACACTAACAGTGGCGACAGCACCCAAAACAAGCACTTTTCAGATGCGTATTAATCCAGAAATCAAAGCACAGGTAGAAGGAATCTATGCACAGTGTGGTATGACACTTACTGATGCCATTAATGCATTTATTCAGCAATCTATTAATGTAGAAGGAATGCCTTTCTTAGTAACCGCAAATAGTAAACAGGCATTAAGAGAACAGGCCATCTCTCAGTTAATGATTGAATTAGATAAAGGTGAAAAAGCACCTGCAGATGATAGTATTTCTGAAGAAGATATCTTAAAAGAATTTGGAATTGAACTATGAATCTAAGATATACAAGACAAGCACGTGCTGATTTAAGAAACCCTATGCGTTTGAATCCAAAGATAGTGAAACTATGTGCTGTATTAAAAACACACCCTGAAATAGGTGGGCAACTATCTAATAGAACTGGATGGACAACAGATCTTTATTATGTCATTGCAGGAAAATATAGTATTTTCTACAAATATGATCATGATACAGTAACAATCATCCGTATTCTAACAAATGAAGAAAAATATATGAATGTCATCTTTGGTGATAAGTAAAAAGGATTGAATAAACTCAAATGGTATTAAGTTAAAGAAAACTAATATCATCGGGTAATTAAGTTAAGGTGTCAGCTACAAATAAAATGGTACCCATAAGGAGGACAACAACCTGACAGTTGTGATACCCCTCCTGTGGGTATCATTTTTTGTTTTGTTGCTTAAATTTTACTATGTCAAAATCAAAGAAATTTACTGATGAAGAAATCAAGTTATTATCCAAATCATCATATGTCAAAAATGTAAGAAAAAACAGACTGGCATTAACTTATGAATTCAGATGCATACTATATAATGAATGGATCAAGCAACCATCTGGCTTTCGGATAAGATAGAGGAGGTTCTTTGACATTTAGTCGCTTAACTTAATACCAATGGTTTGCTAAGGAGGTTTTTCTTTTGGAAAGAAAAAGCAAGTTTTCTAAAGAACACAAAGTTGAAATATATAAAAGATATTTATACATCAATTGTAAAGTCATACGAGCACATGCCCCTTTTATTTCATTATTATATTGGCTTTTATAATTACTTTACCCTTATCATCTATAAAATTGATTTTCTCCATTTGATGTTCTGCTTATCAAAAAATGCATGTAATTTCTCAATATCTTCATTGCTGGCATTTTTCTTTTCAAAATAGATTTTAAAGCCTGCATTACTTGTAAAAAATACAATATCATTTGTTTCGTTAATTTTCTTTAAATCTTTGTATTTTATAGGATCTTCATTCGGTGATGAGTCTACTTTCGCGTAAAGTTTATCTTCATCAAAGTATAAATCAAAATATATTACATCTTTGTTGTATCGTTCTATTTGCTGGTTCATTAATTGTTTTAATCCAGTTCTTGATACAGTAAGATGAATTTTAACTTCCAATAATAAAATAACGCTAACTATTACAAAAAAAAGAAAAGTCTCTTATAAATAGGCCTAACAATAAACCTATAAAATCAAGACTGAATACGGTTATAAATGTAATTTTATATTTAGTAGGAAAGAATAGAATGATGATTTTTTTGAAAGTTGAATAATCCATTTTATTGTTTTTAACGGTTAATATTTCCATTTTTAGATACCTCGCTATTCATAATATATTAATTTTAACATAGATAAGTTTCAACTACACCAAATATTGATGATATATATTACAAATTATGATTTTCTATTTCGATTGATTATTCATTCTGACTAAGGATGGTCATTTCATGATCCTAGCTGTGCTTGTATTCAGAATAGTTATTTAAGACTTCCATTGGTATATCAACTTGAACTCATATTTTACGGAAGTATCAAATTGACTCATCTAGTGAAATGTTTTTTTGATTAACTATCAGAATGATATGTTTAAATATAATGAACTTAGAGCTGTAATAAACTGAAATAATTAATTTGATAAATCACAATAATCACAAAAGCACAATTGTGTCGATTAGATATAATATAATACATACGTAAAACGTTTTACAATTTATAAGAAGAGGAGTAAGTAGGCAATGATTTATTCTAACGAAGAAATTGAACTTACTCTAAACTTCTACTCTATTGCTAAATTACATATAGATAACTTAAATCAAGCACTACAGTTTAAAGAATTAAATGATCACGAAAAGAATGAATATATGTTCTACTCACATATTGTCTCTAAAGTTAATTATTGGTTAAAAGAATTATTACCAGATGAACTTGAAATTATTGCTTTGCGTAATTTTGAGAATAAAACATTTGATCTTATTTCTATTCATGTGGGTTATGCCAATCATAGTTCTATTGTAAGAAAATATAATAGTATTATTAACAAAGTGAGAAAACTGAATAATGAACAAGTTTATTAGAAATATAGATAAAGTGTATTCGATTATATTATCTATTCTTACAATTGCTATGGATAAACATTGGATTTTATTTATGGTGCTATTACTATTAAATGTTCTTGATACACTAACAGGATGGATAAAATCAAGAATAAATAATAAAGAAAATTCAATGGCAGGATTGAAAGGAATTGCAAAGAAAGTAGCTCAATGGATATTAGTTTTATTGTCTTTTATAATTCCAGTATGTTTTGAAAAATTAGGAAAGATAATTCACATTGATTTGGCGATATTAACGTTTTTAGGCTGGTATGTTTTAATTTCGTTAATTATTAATGAGTATCGTAGTATTCTGGAAAATCTTGTAGAAGCTGGATTTGATGTGCCACAGATTCTTGTTAAAGGCCTGGAAGTAGCCTCACAAAACATAGAAAGCATAGTAGAAAACAATGAGTAATTATATTATAGATATTTCATATCATAACGGGAAAGTAGATTTAAGCAAGGCAAA
Organism: Catenibacterium sp. CAG:290; assembly: GCF_000437715.1. Classification (NCBI taxonomy): domain Bacteria; kingdom Bacillati; phylum Bacillota; class Erysipelotrichia; order Erysipelotrichales; family Coprobacillaceae; genus Catenibacterium; species Catenibacterium sp. CAG:290. Next base: position 45,591 of record NZ_FR898814.1, on the reverse strand, counting down.
GGAGTCTATTTCTGGTGTTGTAGCTAGATGTTCTTATGGATGGAGTTCTGGAAATATAGACAAGCAGTGGAACAATAATGCGAGACAAGCAAATGAGTTAGGCATTCCATTATTTGCTTATCATTTTTGTTATGCTAGAAACGAATATGAAGCTAAAAGAGAAGCATATTTAGCTTTGCAGGCATGCAGGAATTATCAGGTATGTATTATTTATTATGATATTGAATATTCTGATTATCAGGGCAGTTTGAGTAATGAAATGTATTATAAGATTGCTAAATCATTTTGTGATGTTATTGAAGGAGCAGGTTATTCTGCTGGAATATATGCGAATCAGGATTGGTTTAAAAATAAGCTTACAAATAGTGGTTTTTCCGCATGGACATTATGGATTGCTAATTATGGGCTAAACAATGGGTACAATAATTGGAACAATAAGATTCAATACAATCCTTTTGGAAATGTATTATTGCATCAGTTTACTTCTAATGCCAAAAAGGGAGCTTTAAAAGATATAAAAGGAATAGATTCAAAGTTTTTGGACTGTAGTTATGATCATGGTGTGATTAATACTTTTTATAAGGTAAAAAACAAAACTAGTAGTTTAAACGTTGGAGATAGTGTGCGTGTCAAGACTGGTTCAAAGTGGTATGATGGTCAGTCAATAGCAAATTTTGTATTTAAAAATCAATATGAAGTGATTCAAGTCAAAGGAGATAGAGTAGTAATTGGAGTAAACGGTAAAGTAACAGGAGCAATTTCATTAAATAGTTTATATTAATGAAATGCGAAAGGCACAATGGTGCTTTTGAATGAATGTATGATAAAAATGTAGAAAGAATACCGGTATAAATTCTACAGAAAGTAGTAACAACATAGGAGGATAGTAATAATGGCAGATGAAAGAGTTTTACAAGTTCAACAATGGTTGAACAAAACATATGGAAATGATAGTAGATATAACAAAATTACAGAAGATGGAAAAACAGGATGGAGTACAATTTATGCATTAAGACGAGCGTTACAAATTGAATTAGGGATTCAAGAAACAAGTAATAGTTTTGGACCTACAACTTATTCTTTGTGTCCGACAATTGCTCAAGGGTCAGAAGGGAATCTAGTTTATATTGTGCAAGGCGGTTTATGGTGTAAAGGATACAATCCAGGAGGATTTACAGGATATTATGGAAATGGAACATATAATGCAGTCAAACAATTAAAAACTGATGCAGGATTTCCATCAGCTTCAGGAAATATGCAAAGAGATTTTATGAAAGCATTATTAGATATGAGCGCCTTCACCTGCTTGGCAGGAGGTACTGAGGAAATCAGAACAATTCAACAGCGATTGAATTATGATTATTATAATTATTATCAAATTTGTCCTTGTGATGGATTATATAATCGTGATATGAATAAAATGTTGATTTATGCTTTACAAAAAGAATTAGGAATTTCTAAAAGTAGTGCTACAGGAACATGGGGGACTAAAACAACTTCATTATGTAAAGCACAAAGCTTTGGTATTGGAGATACAGATAATATTATAAAACTTATTAGATATGCAACAGTATGTAATGGTTATTACATAAATGTATTATCTTCAACATATGATTCTTCTTTAGATTATGTTCTTGAAGCATTCTGTGATCATTTGAAATTAATAAAACCTAATAATAGAGTTAATTACACAGTTATTAAGTCTTTATTAAGCAGTAATGGCGATACTGATAGATCAGCGTTAGGATGCGATACAGCAACTAAATTAACAACTGCGCAAATACATACCATTAAAAATGCTGGTTATCAATATGTAGGAAGATATTTAACAAATACACCTGGAGGAACATTGGATAAATGCTTAACTGTAAGTGAAATTGATAATATCCTAAACGCAGGATTAAAGTTATTTGCAATTTTCCAAGAATCTGGTGATGCTGCAGGTAAATTTACAAGAACATCAGGTAAAAATGACGGGGAAAAAGCATATGTAGCAGCTAGGGAATATGGTTTTTCAACATCGTCAACTATTTATTTTGCAGTTGATTTTGATCCTACTGATGATATTATTCAATCAAATATTATACCTTATTTTAAAGGAATATTAGCATCAAATGCCAGAAAATATAGAATAGGCGTATATGGAACAAGAAATGTATGTAATAAATTGCATGATAATTCTGATTTAAAAATTAATAAATTTTTTGTTTCAGATGCTTCATATGGATTTAGTGGCAATTTAGGATTTAATATTCCAGGTGATTGGTGTTTTGATCAATTTTGTACAGATATTACTATTGGTTCTGGAAATGGAACTGTAAGAATTGATAAAGTAGGAGTCTCAGGAAAAGATATAGGAATTAGTAAAGTTGTCTTACCAGGAATTAATAAATTTTATAATTATTTAACTTCTATTTATGATTTGGCTTACAATTATTGTCATAATATTTCAGAAAGTAATTCTTTAGTTTTACAGTATTTTAGAAAACTTGGAAATTATGGAGGAAATTGGTTTGGAACAAGTAATAGTGTTGCTGGAGAAGCAAGTAATATTCAATGGAATTTAGTGGCAGGAGAAATTGATAATGATTTTTGTGATTTAGTAGAGTCTACATTGGGAAGTGATATTCCTAAATTTAAAGATCCATCAACACAATGCTATTATGATTTTAATCACTTAACAGCAACACTACAATCAAATATACATGTTTTTATTGATACCGAAAATGAAGGATTGGATACTTTTATTGACTTATTTAGTGGTTGGATGGGAGATCTTACAACTTTTGCAAAGGATATAGAAACATATGTGGAAAAGAATAAAAATATAATGTATCAAGAGTATGCAAATAACAATTTATTTGCTCCAGACACATCATTTAGTATGGAAGACTATATTGCTGATATTGATGGTATCAATTTAGCAAGAAGTTTATTATCTAATAGTTCTATGAAAATTACAGATTTATTCTATAATTATTTTATGAATACAGAATATGGAGGAACCTATTCATCTGAAAGAACGCAATTATGGATAACAAGGGTATATGGTAATTATTCGAGTTTTAAAAATCAATCTGATTATTTAAATCAAAATGTTGAGCCAGTAAGTACATTTAGACTATTACTTAATAAGACTACTGTAAGTGACGAAGCATTTACTGCTGCTCATACAGCGTTCAATAATTACGTATATTCATGTTTAGATTAAGTGAAAAATCAGGAAAAAGTCAGGCAATGTAAACCTAAAGTGAAAAGTTAAATTCCACTTTAAAAAGAAACAAAAGACGGGACTTTAGACAGGCAATGTAAAATATATATTTATATTGCCTTTTTTATTTAGTATGATATAATAATTCACAAAAAAATTAATGATACAAATTTTAGGAGGGAATTTTAGATGAAAGTTTTTAAAGAAATAATTGCTTATTTTAGTCATATGAATAATAAAAAAAGAACTTTAGTGTGGTATATTGTATCATTGAGTATTGTTTTGATAGAATATCTTATTAACTCTAGACTAGACAAATTTGTCTACTTTCATCCGTTCATTAGTATATTAATAAATATAGTTCTCTTAATAGATTTATTTTTTATACCTATTACTTTTATATCAATTGATATATTAAAAGCACAAAAAAATTCCATTATAAAATTTTTTCAAATTATTTTATCAGGAATTGGAATAGGACTGTTATCTTTTGTGGTTATTTTTGTTTACTCTTTCTTTAATAAATCATCATTTAACATTGATAGTGTAAATATAGATTTTAGAAGTGATAAAATATATGTTGAAAATGTAGTTTGGTTAGAGGATAGTCACCATGTAGATGTGTATCAAGTCGAAAACGCATTATTTGTAAGATGGATTGACAGTTATAAATTATAAAATGATAATGTTTCATTGCTTAGTGAAGGTTTATTAATAATGGAAGTAATCGTGCCAGAAGTTTCAAATACATAATTAAAGTAAATTTGTTGTAGATTAAAAGTAAGCGCCAAATAATATAGTGGATAGAAATAAACCTCATCATATTAGATAATTAAAGTGTTTTTAGATACTAAATTTGCTATATATAGTGTTTTTAGCCACTGAATTCACTCTATATAGTAATTTTAGCACTAAATTTACTATATAGAGGATGGTGAAATCATGGATATTCAAAGCATTATTGACGATATCAAGACCAGACAGTGGATTGAAAGAATAAAGGAGTGCAGGAAAAGTGGACTTCCTGTCAGAAGCAGGCAGAACAACATATGTGAGCAGACCTACTACTGCTGGCTTAAAAAGTTGCGAAAGATGGCAATTGAATCAGGGAGCTGTAAAGGCTCCATCATTTGTCTCTGTTGATCAGAGCACATTTGATAAACAGAACATAGTTATAACTAAAGGAGATGTTCGTATAGAATTTCCTTGTGATACAAATATAGGAACTGTAACTAACATCATAGGTGCACTATTATGTTAGGTGACATCTCCAAGGCTGAGCATATCTATATAGCTGTAGGCTATACAGACATGAGGAAACAGATTGATGGTCTTAGTGCACTTGTCACAACGCAGTTCAGACTTGATCCCTTTTCAAATTCGGTATTTCTGTTCGGTGGAAGAAATGCGAGAGTGATGAAGACACTGTACTGGGAGGGTGACGGCTTCGTGCTCCTTTACAAGAGACTGGAAAATAGCAGATTCAAATGGCCTAGAGATGAATCCGAAGCTAGAGAAATAACACCCAGCAGTTCAGGTGCCTCAGATACACTGTCTTATACAGGTCTTAAGAAAATAGCCAAGCTATTTGCGATAGAAAAGGAAATTGATACATTCCCACCTGAAGATAAAGTCAAGATACGCCAAGAAAGATCAAAGCCATTAGTTGATGACTTCTTTTCATGGTGTAAAGATAATCAAAACAAGGTGTTAACAGCTTCTAAGACAGGAAAGGCTATACAATATGCCTTGAATTACGAGGCTGGATTGCGTTCATTTTTAGAAGATGTTCTTGTACCTATGACAAATTCATTAGATGGACGTACAATCAGACCATTTACAGTTGGCCGAAAGAATTGGCTGTTTTCAACTTCTACTAAAGGAGCTGAAGCAAGTGCAGCAGTATTCAGTCTAATTGAAACAGCTAAAGCCAACAGGCTTGATCCATATGACTATATTGAATTTATCCTGGATTATTTACCACAGCAAGATTTGGTTGAAAATCCAGAAAGACTGGACTGGTTCTTACCATGGAGTGAAGAAATAAAAGAAGAATTTGAAATAAAAGCCGACTAAATTGATTATTGTATCAGTTCAATCGACTTTTTTAAATACACTATTTTATTTGGCGCTTACGACACATCTACTAAAAAGGGCTAGAAATGAATGAATATTCATTTCTAGCCGCACAATTTTTATCACCTGTCAACAGTTTGGTAAAAAAAGCCTCCTCAATTTCAAATAAAGGAGGTTCTTTGGCATTTAGTCGCTTAACTTAATACCAATGGTTTGCTAAGGAGGTTTTTCTTTTGGAAAGAAAAAGCAAGTTTTCTAAAGAACACAAAGTTGAAATATATAAAAGATATTTATACATCAATTGTAAAGTCATACGAGCACATGCCCCTTTTATTTCATTATTATATTGGCTTTTATAATTACTTTACTCTTATCATCTATAAAATTGATTTTCTCCAAGGGATGTTCTGCTTATCAAAAAATGCATGTAATCTCTCAATATCTTTATTGCTGGCATTTTTCTTTTCAAAATAGGTTTTAAAGCCTGCATTACTTAGAAAAAATACAATATCATTTGTTTCGTTAATTTTCTTTAAATCTTTGTATTTTATAGGATCTTCATTCGGTGATGAGTCTACTTTCGCGTAAAGTTTATCTTCATCAAAGTATAAATCAAAATATATTACATCTTTGTTGTATCGTTCTATTTGCTTATTCATTAATTGTTTTAATACAGTTCTTGATGAAGCAAGATGAATTATAACTTTGAATAATAAACTAGCGCAAACTATTATGAAAAAAGAAAAATCTCTTATAAATAGGCCTAACAATAAACCTATAAAATCAAGACTGAATACGGTTATAAATGTAATTTTATATTTAGTAGGAAAGAATAGAATGATGATTTTTTTGAAAGTTGAATAATCCATTTTATTGTTTTTAACGGTTAATATTTCCATTTTTAGATACCTCGCTATTCATAATATATTAATTTTAACATAGATAAGTTTCAATTACACCAAACATTGATGATATATATTACAGTATGACGAAAAAATAAAAAAAGCCTCCTCGATTTAAATAGAGGAGGTTCTTTGGCATTTAGTCACTTAACTTAATACCATTAGAATAAACTCAATCTTTTTTTAGTGCTTCTTCCATTGTTTCTTCACCAAGAAGATTATCAGATACCTTGATCTTATAGACAGAACTTAAGATACATTTATTATATATGTCTGGTAGTTCTGAGTCTAAATGATTTGTCTTAATAACACGCTCAAATACATCACAATACATATTATAGAATTCAGATAATTCTTTCTGACTCTGCTGTAATTGAATAAGTTTAGAAATCTCATCTAATGAAAAGACAGATTTTAATAAACAGATTAATGTGAAATAAACAATCTGTTCTCTTTCATACTTCTTCTTTATAGGTGCTTTCACAAGCTTATGTTTAACATAGTTATTAATCATTGTTTTTGTGATAATAGCGTCATTATCATTTTTTAAGAAAGACAAACTCTTTTCTATAATAGATACAACCTGATCTATATAGAGTGGAAAATCTGGTATTTCTTCCCATCTAGAAATATGTACATTATCGTAATTCATTTTCATCACCTACTTAAAAACTATCATTTATTGTATTCGTTGTCAAATCATCTAGACTATAAAACAAACTGTATATATTTTTTCTTATCTGTTATAATTTGGTGGGTGATGAAAATGAAAAACAAATTTAGTTTAAGATCAATTATAGTCATTATTGTGTTAGTTATAGTTGTGTTTATGGGTGGTATGTACTTTGGAGGACGTAGTACACCAGCTAAAGAAGAAATCACTTCAACAGCTCTAACACAGAAAATAAGAGATATTAATGAATTAGCTGTATCTGAATATGATTATACAAAAGTAGGGAAGTTTTCTAATTCATTAAAGTTTAATGGCTGGACTGTTCCTTTAACACAGAAGTCTTTCTTAATCACTTATGAAGGTAAGATGAAAGCAGGTGTGGATCTCTCTGATGTACAGATAGAAAAAACAGATAATAAGATTATCGTGAAAACATCTGCAGTAAAGATCTTGTCTAATGAAATCGATGAGAATTCTATTAAGGTTTATGATGAAACAAAGAACATCTTTAATCAGATTTCTATTACAGACTATAAGACTTTCGCAAAAGAACAGAAGAAGAAAGTAGAAAAAGAAGCGATTAAGAATCAGTTCTTAGAAAAGACTGAAACTAAAGTGAAGAAAGCCATTAAAGATCTTATTTATATGACTGTAGATCAAGAACAGTATGAAGTAGAGGTAGAAGTGAGTGAATAAGTTAGAAGTATGTTGTGGCAGCTATGAGGATGCAATGAATGCATATCATGGTGGTGCGAAAAGAATTGAATTAAATAGTGCGTTAGCGTTAGGTGGATTAACACCTACTATTGCATCATTGGAACTTATTAAGAATAATACAGATCTAGAAGTTGTTTGTATGGTAAGACCCAGAGGTGCAGGATTTGTATATAATGAATTACAATCTGAACAGATGATTATCGAAGCAGAAGAACTATTAGAACATGGGGCTGATGGTATTGCGTTTGGGTTCTTAGATCCTGATGGTAAAATCAATAGTGCACGCACAAGTGAAATGGTCTCTATTATTCATAGTTATGGTAAGACTGCAGTATTTCATAGAGCCTTTGATGTATGTGATAATCCGGATGCAACAATTCATAGATTAATTGAATTAGGTGTGGATAGAGTACTGACAAGTGGCATGAAGTCTACTGTGAGTGAAGGAGTTCAGCTTATTAAGGAGATGCAGGAGAAATATGGCAATCAAATAGAAATATTGGCAGGTTCTGGAATTAATGAAACAAATGTTGTAGATATTATTCACTATACAGGTATTCATCAGGTTCATTCTTCATGTAAGAATTGGAGAGCAGATCCTACTACAGCCAATGATTATGTATCATTTAGCTATAATGGTATTAACTATGATTATGTAGATAAAGAGAAAGTGAAGAGAATGGTTTCACTTGTAGAGGAGGCTTAATTATGCAGCAGTATTGTGAAATTGCGACACCTAAGGGTGTTATGAGAGGATTCTTTCATGTGCCTCATAGAAAAGAATTCCCTGTATTATTAATATTCCATGGTTTTACAGGACAATGCACAGGAACTAAGTTTTCCTATGTTTCTTTATCACGTTTATTAGAAGCACAGGGTGTTGGTACTTTAAGAATGGATTTTCTAGGTAGCGGTGAATCAGATCTTACCTTTAAAGAAATGACATTTGATGATGAATTATCATGTGCACGTATTCTATTAGAAGAATTAAAGAAGATGCCTCAAGTAACAGATATATATGTTTTAGGACATTCTATGGGTGGTGCAATTGCGAGTGAACTTGCTAAGATTTATCCTGAAGATATTAAAAAACTTGTATTATGGGCTCCTGCTTTCTGTTTGCCAGATGCTTTAGATTATCTTACAGGAACAGTAAAAGAAGCACCTGTCTATGATCATAGTGGATTTGAAATCAGTGATGCTTTTGTAAAGGATATGCTTCAAAGAGATTTCTATAAGAACTTAGATACATATAAGAATGATTTATTAGTCATTCATGGAACAGAAGATAAAACAATACCTTATGCAATCAGTGAAAGATATACAAAACTATTTGGTAAGCAGATGATCTTCCATCCAGTTGTTGGTGCATCTCACAATTATGATAATGCGGATCATATTCATGAAGTTCTTTCTACAACTTATAAATTCTTAACAGAACAGGTGATGTAAGCCTGTTCTTTTTTTAAAAAGAGTTGAGTTATTCAATATTTAATAAATTTTCTCATCTTGAAAACTATTCTTTATTGAAATGAAGACGAACTATGATATAATCTAAAAATTGAAAGAGGTGCGATTATGAATATTAGAAATATAGCAATTATTGCTCACGTTGACCATGGTAAAACAACATTGGTTGACCAGCTTATTAAGAAATCTGGAACACTTGAAGCACACGAAGAACTAGCTGAACGTGCTATGGATAGTAATGCTTTAGAAAGAGAACGTGGTATTACTATTTTAGCAAAGAATACAGCTATTCATTATAAAGACTATAAGATCAACATCATGGATACACCAGGCCATGCTGACTTTGGTGGGGAAGTAGAACGTATCATGCACATGGTGGATGGTGTTTTACTTGTAGTTGATGCTTATGAAGGTACAATGCCTCAGACTCGTTTCGTATTAAAGAAGGCATTAGCTGCTCATGTTAAACCTATCGTTGTTATCAACAAGGTTGACCGTCCAGTTGTAAGAATTCAGGAAGTTATGGATGAAGTTCTTGAATTATTTATGGAATTAGGTGCTGATGATAATCAGCTTGATTTCCCAACTGTTTTCGTTTCAGCATTAAATGGTACAAGTTCATTAGACCCTGATATTAGTACTCAGGTTCCTAATATGGACTGTTTATTTGATATGATTATCAATGAAATTCCTGCACCAGCAGTAGATGTTGAAGGTGGTTTACAGTTACAGCCAGCTTTATTAGACTACAATGATTATGTAGGAAGAATTGGTATTGGTAGAATCCAGAGAGGTTCTATTAAAGTAAATGAAAATGTTGTATGTTTAAGAGCAGATGGCTCTAAGACACAGTTCCGTGTTCAGAAACTATTTAGTTATTTAGGTATGCATAGATTTGAAGTAGAAGAAGCAAGTGCTGGTGATATCGTAGCCGTTGCAGGTTTAGCTGACATTGGTGTTGGTGAAACAATCTGTGAACCAAGCTGTGAAGAAGCATTACCATTACTTCATGTAGATGAACCAACAATCCAGATGATCTTTGGTACAAACACTTCACCATTTGCTGGTCAGGATGGTAAGTTTGTGACTGCATCTAAGATTGAAGAACGTTTATTCAAAGAAACAAACAAGGATGTATCTTTAAAAGTAGAACGTATTCAGAATAAAGAAGAATGGATGGTAAGTGGTCGTGGTGAATTACACTTATCTATCTTAATTGAAACAATGAGAAGAGAAGGATATGAATTACAGGTATCTAGACCTCATGTTATCTTAAAGGAAATCGATGGTGTAACATGTGAACCATATGAAGATGTAGAAATCGAAGCACCAGATGATTGTATTGGTTCAGTTATTGAATCATTAGGTTTAAGAAGAGGTATCATGGAAAACATGGATTCTATGGATGGAATGACTAAGGTTCATTACATTGTACCTTCTAGAGGTTTAATTGGTTTCATGACTAACTTCTTAACAATGACTAAGGGTTATGGTATTATTAACCACTCATTCTTAGAATATCGCCCATTAGAAGGTGAAGCAGTAGGTGAAAGACAGTTAGGTGTTCTTATTTCTATTGAAACAGGACAGACTACTGCTTATGCACTTGGTGGTGTAGAAAGCCGTGGTGTAATGTTTGTTGGTCCTGGTGTAGAAGTATACGAAGGTATGATTGTTGGGGAACATGCAAAGGACAATGACTTAGTAGTAAACGTTACTAAGGGTAAACAGCAGACAAATACACGTTCATCTACAAAAGATACTACAGTAGTATTAAAGAGACCTAGACACTTCAACCTAGAAGCTTGTCTTGACTATATTAATGAAGATGAATTAGTAGAAGTCACTCCAAACAACATCCGTTTAAGAAAGAAATATCTTTCTGAACTTGATCGTAAGAGAGCTTATAGATCTAAAAATTCAGCATCAGAATAAGGGGAGTAATGAGAATTACTCTCTCTTTTTTTTAAAGGAGCATGTTATGAAGATAAACGAACTCACAACTATTGGCTTTAAACCAACCCCTAAGAAAGATTATTATTACTATATTCAAGATCATTTCTATCTTTTATTACAGGTATTACCTCATCATAAAATAGCTTTATTATTGACTACAGAAGATAGTAAGCATCAAAGAGATATACTAGAACAACTCTTTATTAAAAGAGATGATGTAGAACGTATATATTCTAATGAGAAAGGTGCAGGACTTGTTTTATCTAAGCGCGTTAAAAAAGAAGAGTTAGAGAATATTATCTTAACACTCAAGAAAGAAATTAATCAGTCACCACAATGTCATCACTGTCATCAAAGCAAACCATTAAATGCCTATTTATTAGATGATGAAATAGATATATTATGTTCTGACTGCTTTAAAAAACATGAACGTATTACCAAACACACTGCTTCACCACTTGGAATGCTTGGTGCTTTTATTGGTGCAGTCATTGGAGGTATTATATGGGCTTTTGGTTATAACCTTGGTTATATCATCTGTCTAGATGCCATACTATTATCATTGCTTAGCTTTATTGGATATAAGAAGCTAGGACACTATATTGATCAAAAGGCAAAGATTATTATTCCTTTAATAGATATTCTTGTATTATTCTTTGCACAATATGCTTCATGTGCATTCTCTGTTCAGGCAGCCTTTAAACGTATTGGTACATCAAGTGTTTCATTTATTCAGGCATTAGTTGTTGTACCAGGGATGATGTTTGATTCAAATCTGATGGGATTACTTCTTGTTTATTTACTCTATGGTCTTATTTTGATGATCATTACTTTGATTATTTTGTTTATATATGACAAGCGTAAAAACAGTTACTATTTTACATATAAATGTATAAATGGTGAAAATAGTTGATATTTTCAAGAAAAATGGTTGATTGTAAAAGGAAAAGTGTTATATTAAAGGTGGTTTTTTTCATACTAGGAAATGGAGGATATAAACATGAAAACAAAAATTGAAGTACAGTTCATGAATAAAGATGTTAATGTGTCTGATATCGAAAAATTAGTTAAAGAAGATATCAAAGCTAACGGAATCAAGCTTAACACTCTTGAAACTTTAGAAGTTTACTATAAACCTGAAGATAGCGCAGTATATTATGTAGCAACTACAAAAGATAAGAAGGTTTATGGTGTAAACAACGATCCATTACATATTTAATGTAAAAGAGGCCTTTATAAGGCCTTTTTTTGTTGCTTGGTATATAATAAGAAAAAAGAGAGGAGATACGCTTATGAATTATAATGACTTATATTTCATAATTTCCATTGCGTTACAGCTTCTTATTTTCTTTGAATTAAGAAGACAATCAAAAAGTCTCATGATGTTACTTATGAGTTTCTTGATTACTGTACTTTGTATCTTGTTTTTCTATTGTGGTGTAAAATATAAAACACTAGTCTCTTTTGGTATGTTAGTCGTTGTATTTCTTATGTTCCTATGGAATGTAAATTACCGCTTCAGAAAGATTCTAAAATGAGAGATTATCTCTCATTTTTTTACGTAAAGAATTATGTTATAATGATGTTGTAGAAAAAAAACAAGGAGGCAGACTATGAAGAAGGTAATAGGAATCCTGGCTGCTGCATTAATATTAAGTGGCTGTGGATCATCATCTGATAATCATGAGATTAAGAAGACTTCTTTCATGAAAGAAGGAAAGAATAGTTTATATGCTCTTTATAATACTAAGGGGCAGCGTTATACCAAAGATATGTATAAGACATATACACCTTTTGAAGGTGGATATTTAGTGACTAATGAGAGTGATCAGACTGGTTATATTTCTAATACAGGTAAAACAATTATTAAACCAGGACGTTATACAAGCTTAAAAACACAGGGTAATATGCTTGTAGGTGAATCTCAGCCACAGACTGGACTTTATTTAAGTGCATCTTCTCTTAATATGACAGAAAACACTTTAACACAGGTATTTGCGAATGATGCTGTTGTATGGTCTACAAATGATAATGATGTCATTGATATTAATCAGGAAGGCTATGTTTATGCAAAACATGCAGGTACTGCAACACTTACTGCAACTAAAGATAATGCATCAGTGACTTGTGTGATTAAGGTAGAAGCATTACATCCATATCTTTCTCAGGAATCTTTAGATGTATATACATCAGAACCTGCTACACTTACAGTGAATGATTTTGGTGCACGTACAATTGAATGGAAGTCTAAGGATCCTAAGATTGCGACAGTAGAAAATGGTGTCATTCAGGGATTAAAGCCTGGTAAGACTACAATAATCGCAAAAGTAGGGGATGATACTTTAAAGTGTAAGATTAAAGTAAAACGTAAGACTTTAAAGATTTCTCAAAATGAAGCAACACTTTATACAGGTGAAGAAGGTCAGTATGGCATTGAAAATGCATATCCTGATATTAAGTGGGAAACAAGTAATGCGAATGTAGTGACTGTTGCTGATGGACATATCTGGGCTATTAATCCAGGTAAAGCGACTATCAAGGCAACAAGTAATGGTCAGACAGTTAAATCTAAGGTGACTGTAAAGAAGCGAACACAAAGACTTGATCAGACTAAGGTGACTCTTTTAACTGAACAGAAGGTTGTATTAAATGTATTAGATAAGAAGAATCCAGAAGAAGTTGTACAATGGAGTTCTAATAAGAAAAAGATTGCTTCAGTCAATGAATTTGGTGAAGTAACAGGTTTAAAGAAGGGTAAAGCTGTTATTACTGCAAAGGTAGGCAAGAAGAAATATAAGGCTGCTATTACAGTAAAGAAGAGACAGATTAAGATTAATCCTTCTAAGACTACTATTGAAAAGGATCAGCATATCTTCTTACAAGTATTAAATAAGAAGGATGAAGATCAGGCAGTATGGACTACAAGTAATGATCAGGTTGTGATTGTAGCACCGGATACTGGAGAAATTGCAGGTGTAAAACCTGGTAAGGCGACTATTACTGTTCAGGCTGGTAATCAAAAGGCTAAGGCTAAAATTACTGTTAAGGCTAAACCTCTTTCTTTAAGTGAAACTAAGATTGAAATGGATGAAGAATCTGATTATGGTCTTTCTATTAATAACTATGAAAATCAGAAGGTTAAATGGACAACTTCTGATAAGACAATTGCGACTGTAGATAATGGTACAATTCATGCGAATAAAGCAGGAAAAGTGACTATTACTGCAACGATTGATAAGAAGGACTATACATGTGATGTTACAGTTCATAAGCTTATTAAAGTGATTGATCAGAAGGAAATGACTGTTATTAAAGGTGGACAGGGTCAGCTTTCTGTGACTAATGTAAATCCTGAAGAGGTTAAATGGGATTCAAGTGATTTGAATATTGCGACTGTAGAAAATGGTACTGTATATGGTATAAGAACAGGTAAAGTGACTATTACTGCAACTGTAGGTAAGAAGAAGCATACAAGTGAAGTAACTGTTATAAGAAATCCAGAAACAGAAACTAAAACAAGAGCAGCAGATATTTCTTTAGGTGGTATTGAAGTACTTAATACAAAGGGTAAGGTTCTTTATAAATCATCTACTAAGAGTGGTTTATTAAAGACTGATCTACCTGTTATCGTAAAGGGTAAGACTTATAAGGTTGTAAATAATGGTAAGACTCTATATGCTGGTAAGAAGAAGGTTTATTATGCTTCTAGCATTGATGATGTATCTATTGTAGGTTTTGAAGATTCTATTAATGTTTATTTCAAGAATGGTAAGAAGTCTTCTATTAAGGAAGTAGGTAATTATTCTATTCTTGCATCACGTAAGAATCAGGCTATTTTATATGATGCAGATAACCAGAATACATTAGCTGTAATTGGTACTAAGATTTATTCAAATGATTATGCATTAACAGGTGCAGAGATCACAAACAAAAACAATATCGTATTAACTGCAGATGATACTGTCAGTCTTTATAGAAATGGAGAGATTGTTCCTACAAACTCTAACTTTAAAGACAATACACATTTCATTTCTAGAAATAAGAAGATTGCCTATGGACCTCATACAGTTTATAACGGTAAGAAGACAAGTGAATTAAAGAATGTACAGGTTTATCCATATGCACATGAATTAACGGTGTCTCGTTATCCAGGTTTTGTAAAGGGTAAAGGCTATGCTTATTATGACTTCAATGGTAAGAAGGTCAGTCCTTATTACCAAGAAGCCAATCAGTATGATGAAAACAAGTGTGCTATTGTACAGCTTAAAGATGGTAAGTATGAATTAATTAATGCGGAAGGTGAAAATGTATTAAAATCATCATATCCACGTTTAGAATTCATCGGCAATTCATATTATGCAGCATATAATAAAAATGGCCAATTTAAGGTCTATGACTGTAATGGAAAAGAAGCACTTTCAGATGTTTATACAAAGATTCCTGAAAAGGCAGCAATTGTCTTTGATGGACATCCATATCTCGCATTAGAAAAGAATGGACGTTCTTATATCTATGATGTAGATAATGATATGAAGGAAATTTACTCTATTGAAAAAGAAATCGTTCTTCATGATGAAGGCTATTTCACAATTGGAGATCAATACTATACTCTTACAGGTCAGAAGATCAAATAAGGGGGAATTCTATGGCAATTTTACTCGCAACTTTATTAACGTTTGTTGGATTGATGTTAATATTCCAGCTGATTTACTTTGAAATCAGCCGTAAACGTGCATTAAGAGTGAATAACTTAGTGTGGTTTGAACAATTCAATCGTCCTTTCAACTATACAGGAACAGCAAGCATGGTTGTATTATGTATTATCTGTTATATGATTGGTGGTACAGATGCACCATTCATGTCAGCACAGTGGTTCTTAGAACTCATTATCTTTGTGGCATGTGGTGTGATTGCGGATGCAATCGTACAATTTATTATCATTAAGTATGGTAAGTTCAGATGTCGTCAGCAGATTCAATCAGCTACACATCTAATGAAAGAAATTGAAAAATTAAAACGTGGAGATGAAGAAGACTATGGTTATGAAGTCTCTGCACCACTTTATGATGAAGTCGCTATTACTAAGAGCTATGTTCATCCAGAAGATCATTTAGCCTTTATGACGGTGGATAAAGGGCAGTTTGTAAAGGATTATAAAGATTATCCTGCAGCAACATTTGATATTGAACCTTATACTGAAACAAGTGAAGTAGAAGCAACTCTAGAAGGATTACCTGTTAAGGCAACTAAATTGACAGAATCTAACCTGCTTCCATTTAAGGATGAACGTATCGATGTATTAATGGATCAATTCTCTAACTATGATAAGAATGAAGTATTACGTGTACTTAAACCAAATGGTACTTTCATTGTGAATCAGAATGGTAGTGAAAACCTTCATGAATTCTTATCTATGTATATGCCTTTTAAGATGAGAGGTGTATGGGATATGAACAGCTGTGCAATGACTCTTGCTGAGGCAGGATTTGAAGTTGTAGAAACTAAAGAAGATAAAGGTTATATTCGTTTCCATAATCTTCGCCAAATACAGACTTACTTCCGTAAGGTGGCTCCAGAAGTGGCTGAAAATGTCGCACAATATAAGAGCTTCTATATGAATGCATTAGATCAGATTAAACAGAATACATATTTCCAGTTGACAACATATCGTTTCTTAGTTGTCGCAAAGAAGAATTTCTAATAGGCTTTCTTAATTGAAAGCCTTTTTTAAATAGGGGGTTTTTATGAATACATATGAGCATAAAAATGATGTAAAAAATAGTGTTGTAAGAGTAATAATTGCTGCATTTCTGATTATTATTCAGGTATTTATGATTGTGAATCTTGCGATACATCTTTCTGAATACTATGCGGCTTTTGATACAATCATGAGTATAATTGCGTTTATATGTGTACTACATATTTATGGAAGACCGGATAATAGTGCTTTTAAGCTATCTTGGATTGTTTTGATTCTCATCTTTCCTGTCTTTGGTTTAGCTATATATATCTTGTTTGGTAGACCTTCATTGTTGAAGACAGTACGGAAGAAGTTCAATAAAGTAAATGATGATCTCAACAGTTATAAGATTGAAACACAAGGTTATGAAGAACTTCAACAGAATGATCCTCTTCATGCCACAGAAGCTTATTATCTACAATCTTTAGGTTTTCCTACTTTTAATCATACAAAGATAAAATTCTATAGTTCTACAAATGATGCATTGGAAGCACAACTACATGATTTAAATAATGCTAAAGAATTCATATTCATGGAATATCATGCGATAGAAGATTCAAAAGCATGGAGACAGATAGAAGATATCCTTGTAGAGAAAGTAAAGCAGGGTGTAGATGTCAGAGTTTTTTATGATGATATGGGAAGTGTAGGATTTATTAATAATAAGTTTAGAGCACGTCTTCATGAAGAAGGTATACAGTGTCGTGTATTTAACCCTATCTTTCCTGTTTTAAATCCCTTTATGAACAATCGTGATCATCGTAAGATTACTGTCATAGATGGTCTAATAGGTTATACTGGTGGTTATAATCTTGCCGATGAATACTTCAATTACACACATCCTTATGGACTATGGAAGGACTCTGGAGTAAGATTAGAGGGTGATGCAGTAGACTCTCTCACAAAGATATTCTTTGAGATGTGGCAGACATCAAGTAAAGAAGATAATGAAGACCTCACACTTTATTTAAAAGGTCATAAAGTATCAGGAGAAGGATATATCATCCCTTACTCAGATACTCCTTTAGACGATGAAGAAACAGGTGAGAATGTCTATTTAAATATGATTAAACATGCAGTTGATCATATCTATATCACTACACCATATCTGATATTAAGTGACGAAATGCAAAGAGAACTTATTCTTGCTTCAAAAAGAGGTGTTGATGTAAGAATTATTACACCAGGTATTTCTGATAAAGCAGTTGTCTTTGCAGTGACTAGAAGCTATTATTCACATCTTGTGCAGGCAGATATTCATATTTATGAATATACTCCTGGATTCATTCATTCAAAACAATGTTTGGTTGATGATCAGGTCGGTGCTGTTGGTACAATTAATTTTGACTTTAGAAGTCTTTATCTACACTTTGAAAATGGATGCTGGTTTACACATAATCATGCAGTCAAAGAATTAAGAGAAGATTTTGATGAACTATTTGAAATAAGTCAGGATGTATCAGAAAAGTATATAAATACAAGTGTTGTATTAAGAGGATGGAGATGTATTTTACGTTTCTTTAGCCCTCTTATGTAAGGAGGTACTATGTTTCGTTTTAAACCTAATAGAAAATATACACAGATATCTATTTATGTAGTACTTACTGTCATTGCAATCTATCTTGTGATTGCAGCAGGAAGTAACATATCAGACATTCTTTCGTTTCTTAAGAAGGGATTGGGATTTTTAAGCCAGGTATTTACACCATTACTCATTGGTTTTGTGATTGCCTATTTATTAAAGCCAGTAGTAGAAAAGGTAGAATCATCTCTTAGAAATGTTTCTTATTTTAAAGAAAAGAAGAAGTTAACTCATCAGTTATCTGTTGCGATTACTTCTTTGATTGTATTATTTGTTTTTGCGTTATTATCTACTTTTGTGATTAAAAGTATTGGTAAAGAACTTGCAGTCACACAGTTTAAGGATATGAGTGATTTCTTACGTATTGTTGCAAAGAATGTAAATGCATTCTATGAGGCAATCATCGTACAACTTAAATCTATGAGTATTTCTACAGTACAAGTACAGCAGTTCTTAAAGACAGCAGTTGATGGTCTTACAAGTAATATTTTAGGAGGTATTACTAAAGTCCCAGACTTCTTCACTAATTTACTATTTTCTATTATCTTTGCGATTTATTTCATGCTTGATGGAGAAAAACTATGGAATTATTGGAGTAAGAGTATTAAAGCTTTCACCAGTAGGAAAGTAGACACTGTTATTCATCAATTATTGATTGATATTGAAGGTGTATTCTCTGGTTATGTACGTGGTCAGGTGATTGATGCTTTTCTTATGTTTGTCATGGTAAGTGTAGCATTTGGCTTCTTACATGTTAAATTCTGGATTGTGATTGCATTATTAGTTGGTATAGGTAATCTAATACCTTATGTAGGCCCATTCCTTGGATATGCTTCTATCGCAATTATTGGTCTTGTGACAGCTGATTTACATATGGCCTTAAGAGCTTTGATTGCGTTACTTATTATTCAGGGTGTAGACGGTAATATTATTAACCCAAGATTACTTAGTGCAAGTATTGATATTCATCCTGTACTTGTTATCGTATCACTTATTTTTGGTAGTATGATTGGTGGATTCTTAGGAATGCTCGTTTCTGTACCAGTAGGTGCATTATGTAAGATCTGGTTTGAAAGATTAGTAGAATATCGTACAGAAACAAAAAATGAATTAGTAGAGGAGAAAGAAAATGGAATTTAGATTTAATCCATGGATGTTAGATGTAGATGTCAATGCAACACAGCATGACTATAGTAAAAATGATTATTCTAAAGAGAAACAATTAAACGAAGAACTAAAGAAAGCTATGTCTTTCCAGCAGTCTCGTATCTTTGAAACATTAGGCGTTGATCCTGATAAGATTCTTGTCGAAAAGATTCCTTTAGAAGGTTCTCAGAATGTTTATAAATTTTCTTTTATGGTGAAAGGCAAACTTCTGACAATCACAAATATGCAGGCGGCAGTATATAGTGATGAAAAGGTGTTTGGACCTGAAATATTAGATCATGTAGAAGTTGTAGATATCCCAGAAGGTGGCGTAATGGTCTATGAAATGGGTAATCTTGCATTAGCTTTTAAACACCCAGGACATACAAAAGAATGGAATTGTGGTTCTGTTTTAGGTGTCGGATTTATACAATTATAAAAAATTATTATCAAAAAAATAGCGTATATATCAATACTTTTGTAAGCGTTAGTAAAAAATAACATAAAGGTATAGAAAAAATTAGGATTTGTGATATAATAAGACCATATTCATAAGGAGGAATTTTTTAAATGGAAAAATTATCATTCGTAGTATCTGACCCAGTAGGTTTACATGCAAGACCTGCTACAATCTTAGTAAACCAGGCTAGCAAATTCTCTAGCAATATTAACTTAATCTATAACGGTAAGAGCGTTAACCTTAAATCAATCATGGGTGTTATGTCTTTAGGTGTTCCAACTAAGGCTACTGTAGAAATCGAAGCTGAAGGTGAAGACGAAAAGGACGTAATCGAATCTATCGCTAAGGTTATCAAAGAACAGAAAGTTGCTGAATAATATACTTTTGTTTTTGACAGTGGATTTAATCCACTGTTTTTTCTTACACAATTTTTCCCATATTTACTCCATAATAACGCAAATATTATTTCTTATTATATTTATAAGGAGGCGTTATTATGTCTAAAGGGAAAGA
>NZ_FR898814.1:0-25126 GCF_000437715.1 Catenibacterium sp. CAG:290 | reverse complement strand
AAAGGGAAAGAGGGTCTACATTATTTGTCGTTATTTATCATTGTATGTATCACAATGAATCTTATTATGATGTGCTTGTTCATTAAGCAGGGATCATCACAGGTTATTAATAAGTATAAGAAACAATTAAAGTATGAAGTAACACTATCATCTGATAATGGAATAAGCATCAGAGATGCCAAACAGTTAACTACTATTAAAGATGTTAAAACTTATAACTATGAACAACTAGTCAATGCATCTTCACATACACTTAAATCAGTCAATACACGTCTTTCTTTTCCTCGTATTTGTTTGACAGAATTACACGAAGATACATTTCTTCTTGCAGGTTATTCCTCTATGACGCTGATCCAGGATTTTAATTCAAAAGAATATAAACTTAAAGAAGGAAGACTTTTAAACAAGAATGATGAGAATACATCCAATGTAGTGATTTCTTATGCACTTGCGAAAAATAATAATCTAAGTTTAGGAGACGATATTCAATTAAACACAGAAAAAGGAGATGTATCATTTTCTGTTGTAGGAATCTATAAGAATAAAGTAGGACTATTAAGTCATTTAAAGCCTTATAATACTATCTTTATCTCTTTATCAAAAGCGCAGTCATTAAGTCATGCTGAACAAACTGTTTCTTCTGTTACTTATTATTTAAATAAAAAAAGCAATACAGAAGGCTTTATAAAGAAAGCACAAAGAAAACCATTGGATTGGAAGCATCTCCAGCTTACATCCAATGATGCACAATATAATGCATGTGTCTCTATCTTTGAAAATATATGTGATAAGTTAAAGATGATTCCTTTGATTATATTAATTATTAGTTCTCTCTTTTTAATACTTATATGTCATAAACTATTTAAAACACATAATCTTAGTAAGATACTTATTATCTTTATGATTTCATTTACTATTTCATGTTTCACAAGTTCATCTCTTTCTAAATATACAATTAATACTTATTTATCTCAGCATGATGTGAATATGTCACAAAAAGAAACAAGAAAGATCAAAACAACCTATACACCTAGAATATTAATAGAGTCTATTGGTATTACATCTATTATGTATTTAGAAACGGTTATTATCGCTTATAAGAAAAAGATCTCAGCCTAGGCTGAGATTATTTCTTTTGATTTAGAGAATAGACCATATATACCACCTGTATGCATAAATAGTATATTCTTTGCATGATCAAATGTACCTTTTTCTAATTCATGGATTAGTCCATAATACGCTTTGCCTGTATATACAGGATCTAGAATAATACCACTGTGTCTAGATAAGTCAGAAATAGCTTCTAATTCTTCTTTGCGACTTAAAGAATAGCCTCTTCCTACATATCCATCAATAATATGAATATGACTTCTCTCTACATCTTTTACATCAAGATGAGGTAATGTATCATCAATAATACTATTAATTTCTTTAATAAAGAAATCAGCATCATCACATACATTAATACCTACAATATCTTTATGAGCTTGTCTTAATTCATTACCTAAATATAAACCAGTATAAGTTCCTCCAGAACCTACTGCATCAATAATAGTATCGAACACAATACCGGTCTTTTTCTCATATTCTAGTATTTCATCAAAAGCATCAATATAGCCTAAAGTACCGATTCCATTACTAGCACCCATAGGAATAATATAAGGTTTATCACCTTTATCTAATACTTCCTGGTAGACTTCCTGCATCATCTCATCTTTATGTGCTTGGAAATCATCATGTTCCTTTACTCTTATATCAGCACCAAGCATATGATCTAAAAGGAAGTTGGCTGTTTCAATATTTTCACCAGGTTCTTTTCTTAGTATAAGAATACACTTCAATCCTAGTTTTGCGGCTACTGCGGCAGTAGATCGACAATGGTTGGATTGGAATCCACCATTAGTGATCAGTGTATCACACCCTAAAGATAAAGCTTCTGCAACACTGTATTCTAGTTTTCTAATCTTATTACCAGATGCCACACTATCTGTTAAGTCATCTCTTTTCACAAAAATATTTGGTTTATATTTGTTGGAGAGATAGTCTATTTTTTCAATAGGAGTAGGCAGCTGGGCCAAATGTAGTTTGTTCATGTAATCACCTCTAAAAATAGTATAGTAGAAATATAAAACAAATACACACTTTTCTTACAAAAAAGTTTGGTATAATAGAGACGAGGAGATGTAAACATGAAAACAATTGGTAAAGATGGTATTTTATTAAGACTCGCAAAAGATATGTATCCTGAAAAGGATGATTTATCTTCTATTGAAGTAAAAACTTTATTTAATGATATTTGTCATAAGTATATACAAAGAGAAGGAATTTATGATCTTCTTTCATGGCTAGAAGGTACTGATTTCTATAGTGCACCTGCAAGTACACGTTATCATGGAGATTATGAGGGTGGTTTATGTGACCATAGTCTCCATGTCTATTTCTGCTTTAGAAGCTATGTAAAGAAGCGTTGTGAACCAGGTTATCATTTATCTATGAGTGAAGAAAGTATAGCATTATGTGCTTTATTTCATGATTTATGCAAGGTTGATATTTATAAGACAGAAATGCGTAATAAGAAGAATGCACAAGGACAATGGGAACAGGTGCCTTTCTATACAATAGAAGATGCATTCCCTGTAGGACATGGTTCTAAGAGTGTTTATATTATGAATCGTTATCTAAAGCTTACAGATATAGAAACAGCCGCTATTGCCTATCATATGGGCTTTAGTTATGGTGATGATGCCAGAACTGTAGGTAATGTATTTAGTCGTTTCCCTGAAGCTTTCGCCTTATCTACAGCGGATATGGAAGCTACTTATTTTGTAGAAAATGAACATTGGCCACGATAAAGTGCTATAATATCATCCAAGGTGATATATATGAAAAAGAGTAAAATTAAAACAAATGCGTTAAGAATGTTAGATCGTGATAAGATTCCTTATGAGATCAAAACATATGAATATGATGAAGAACATTTAAGTGGTGAACATGTAGCATCACAAGTAGATATGGATGCAGGTGATATCTATAAGACACTTGTATTACATGAAGACCATGATTATTTAGTATGCTGCATTCCTGTATTAGAGGAAATAGACTTAAAGAAGCTCGCTAAACTATCTGGACATAAGAAGGTAGAAATGCTTCATATGAAGGATTTACTAGGTCTTACAGGTTATATGCGTGGAGGTTGTTCTCCTGTTGGCATGAAAAAGAAGTTCCCAACATATTTTGATGCCAGCATAGAAAAAGACCGTCCTATCGCTCTCTCAGCAGGTAAAAGAGGCTATCAGATGATTGTTTCATCTAAGGATATTACAACTTATTGTGATGCAAAAATAGGGGATGTAGTGAGAAATCACTAATCCCTTTTTTGTATATCTGTAAGTGTTTACTTAGGAGTTCTCAATAAAAACTTATTGATATTCGTAAATATTACTATTAAATATAAATAAATATCTAAAATGTAAGTAAAAGTTATGAGAAAATAATAGAACTGTAGCGCTTTTTGTTTCTATAGGTTTTCGAAAATGGTATAATAGAACCAAGAGGTGACGCTTAAAAATGGATATTAATAAGAAATATGAGCAATGGTTAAATTATGAAGGCATGGACGCTTCATTAAAGGCAGAACTTGCCGGAATGACAGAAGAACAGAAGGAAGATGCTTTCTATAAGAATCTTGAATTCGGTACAGCAGGTATGCGTGGTATTTTAGGTGCTGGTACAAACCGTATGAACATTTATACAGTTCGTAAAGCAAATATGGGATTTGCGAAATATGTAGCTAATTTACCAGAAGGTAAAGAACGTGGAGTGGCAATCAGTTATGATAACAGACATATGTCATATCGTTTTGCGATTGAATCTGCAAAGATTCTCGCAAAGTTTGGTATTAAGTCTTATATCATGGAATCTTTAAGACCTACTCCAGAATTATCTTTTGCAGTACGTTATTTAAAATGTGCAGGTGGTATCATGATTACTGCTTCTCATAACCCTAAGGAATATAACGGTTATAAAGTATATGATGATACTGGTTGTCAGTTAATCCCTGAATGGGGTGATATCGTTGTTGATTATGTAAATGAAATTGATGACGAATTAGAAATCGAACAGATCAGTGATGAAGAAGCTTATCCATTCATTACATGGGTAGGAGAAGAAGTAGATGAAGCTTATTATAAAGCTGTAATGGGTATTGAAATCAATCCTGGACTAGATAAGTCTGATTTCAAGATTGTTTATTCACCACAGCATGGTGCAGATAACATCCCTGTAAGAACATGCTTAAAGAGATTAGGTTATGATATTGTGCCAGTACTTGCACAGTGTGCACCTGATCCAGATTATACAAATACTAAGTCTCCAAACCCAGAAGTAGACGCTTCTTATGAATTAGCTATTAAGCTTGCGAAAGAAGTAGATGCTGATGTAGTCGCTATTACAGACCCAGATGGTGATAGACTTGGCGTTGTCGCAAAGCACAATGGTGAATATGTATTAATGAGTGGTAACCAGAGTGCTGCTGTATATCTTGAATATATCTTATCTCAGAGAAAAGAGAAGGGTACATTACCTGATAATGCAGTTATGTATAATACTATTGTTACAAGTGATCTTGGTGAATTAGTTGCGAGAAACTATGGTGTTGATGTTGAAAAGACATTAACTGGATTCAAGTTCATTGGTGATAAGATCAGAAAGTATGAAAAGACTCATGAAAAACAGTTCATCTTCGGTTATGAAGAAAGCTATGGCTGTGTTGTAGAAGACTTCGTAAGAGATAAAGATGCTGTACAGGCTGTATTACTTGCTGCTGAATGTGGAAACTACTATAAGAAGCAGGGTAAGGATCTTATTGATGTATTGAATGAATTATATGCTAAGTATGGTACATTCAAGGAATCACAGATTGCCTTAGCAAAAGCTGGTGCTGCAGGTGCTGCACGTATTAAAGAAATGATGGATACTTTAAGACAGGATAAGCCTACTGAAATTGGTGGCGTAAAGGTTGTATTAAGTGAAGATTATGCAACAAGTGAACGTTCTGATGGCACTACAATTGACTTACCTAAGTCAAATGTATTAAAGTATTATCTAGAAGATGGTTCTTGGATTGCTGCTAGACCTTCTGGTACAGAACCTAAATGTAAATTCTATTTCTCAATTAAGGGTAAAGATGCTAAGGATGCTGCTGATAAGACAGAAGTATTCCATAAGGCAATGATGGAATTAATTGGTGAATAACTCATATGGGGGGCTCTATCTTCGATAGAGTCCTTTATTATTTGGAGGTGTAAAATGTATAAATTATTAGTTGTAGAAGATGAAGTACTGATTAGAGATATTATTAAAGAATATTTCGCAACAAGAGATTATGAAGTCATTGAAGCTGTAGATGGTTATGATGCTTTAGAAAAAGTGAATCAGGATATTGATATGGTTTTACTTGATATTATGATGCCAGGAATGGATGGGTATGAAACATGTAAGAAGATCCGTGAAAAATATGATATGCCTATTATTTTTATCAGTGCGTTATCTGAAACTGATAATATGCTAGATGGTTATCATGTAGGTGCAGATGATTATATTACTAAACCTTTTAAACCTTCTGTTTTATATGCGAAATGTCAGGCTATTTTAAATAGAAGCAAGAAGACAGAAAAAGAAGATAAAGGAACAATCTGGCTAGATGAAAGTAAGCATCTTATGTATGTAGATGGTGAAGCGGTAGCACTTCCTAATAAAGAATATTTGTTGATGGAGTTGTTTTTAAATAATAAGAATCAGTTATTTACTCGTTCTCAGATTTTAAATAAAGTCTGGGGTTATGATTATTATGGTGATGGACGTGCTGTAGATACTTATATTAAGAAACTAAGAAAAAAGTTAGGTGTACATTCACATCGTATTCAGACTATTATGAAGGCAGGTTATACATATACGGATGAAGAAGACTAAATGGTCTTTTGGACTTGTACAGCGTACTTTCTTCTTAATGTTGTTTGTATTTATTATTATTCTAGGACTTATGTCCTTACAAGGTATTACAGAATACAAAGAGCGTCTTATTAGTTCAACTTACGATGCTTCACTCACTTCGGGTTTGCAGAGTATTTATCAAACAGAATATTCATTAGATAATAAGAATATGACCAAATATTTAAAGAATTACTACCTAACCAATGAAGGCATGTCTGCGATTGTTGATAGTGATAATAATATTAAGTCATTTGTGAGTAGTGCTTCTTTACATGTATCTCAATTATGGATTCTTGATGAAAATAAGAGTCAAGAAATCATGGTAGATATATCTGAAAATAATTTAGTAAAGAAAATCAATGAATATATGATTGCCCATCCGGATGAGAATTATGAAGTAGTTATAGGTGGTGCACAGTCTAAAAAGAAACAATATTATATTAATGATGGCGAACAAGAAGTTGAATACTATACATCAATGGATACAACGGGTATTCATCCTGCTTATCTTGCGATTAATGGTAAGGTGTTACTTAATAACTCACATAAATCATTGAAGAAATATAAAGTATCCTGGTATATGTCAGAAAGATGTTTTTATGAAAGAAATGGTTCAAGTGGTGGAAGAGAGTTTACAGATTATAAGAAGTTAAAGAAGGCATTAGAGAAACAAATCAAGAAGATTGATAGTATTGAATATGCAAGAGGGTCTGATTATGTGCATTCTAAGAGTATTAATGTAGGTGATGGTACAATGACTATTGCGCTTTCAGAACTTAATCAAGAAATCTCTTCTGTATCAAATACAAGTGGTGTAAAAGGTTATTTTGTATCTGCAAGCTTTATACCAAAATTAACTAAAAATGCGGCTGTGAACTATTTTGAACATTCCTGGTATATTTATATTATTGTGCTCTGGTTAAATGTTGTGATTTCTATTGTGATCTCACATATGATTACTAAACCATTAAGACATGTATCAGAAGTTACAAGTGAAATTGCGAAAAATGATTTCAGTGAGAAGTTCTTAATTACACGTCATGATGAAATAGGGCAGTTAGAAAACAATATTAATATCATGAGTACGAACTTAGAGAATACAATCAATCAGCTTACAGAACAATTAGAACATGTTCAAAGACTTGAACATACAAGAAAACAGTTTATTGCGAACTTCACACATGAGATCAAAACACCTCTTGGTATTATTGCCGGTTATTCTGAATTATTAGAAGATGCCACAACGCAAGAATCAAGAGAAAAATATATTTCTATCATCAATGAACAGATAGAGCGTATTAATAGTATTGTACTCACAATGTTGGAACTTTCACGTTTAGAATCAGGTAAGATTGAACTCAATAACTATTATGTTTCATTATCTGAATTAGTAGAAGAAGTTATAGATGATTTTGAATATGAATTAGAAAAGAAACAACTTCATGTAGTAAAGGAATATGAAGTTGTTGATTTAGATTGTGATCCTATTCAGATAGAAAGAGTTATTAACAACCTCACATCTAATGCGATTAAACATACCGAAGAACAAGGTACAATCACATATCGTATTATGAAGCATCGCTTTGAGATAGAAAATGAAGGACACCATCTCTCTCAGGAAGAGATGGAATCTATCTGGGAAGCCTATATTTCAAAGGATCAAGGTGGAACAGGACTCGGTCTTCCTATCGTAAAAGCGATATTAGAGAGACATGGATATCATTTTGGAGTAGAAAATACAGAAAAAGGTGTTCTATTCTACTTTGAATATTGATATAATAAGGCAAGTAGGGAATGGGTGATCTTATGAAACTAAAAAGAGTACAGTTTTTTATGTCTAAACAAAGTTATCTAGCTAGTCTCCTTGCGATTGCAGCATTAGTCTGTTATTTCATAGGTTACGCCTCAATTGCGATTATTCTGACAATCGCGATTATTATTTGTTTAGTTATTTATTTTATTCTTGGTCTCGTTTATTGGAGATGCCCTTATTGTCATAACTATCTTCCCACAAAAGATGCAGGTAGTTTAACAGTGTGTCCCCATTGTCAAAAAGAATTATTTAGAGATGAAGAAAACAATACTGTAGAAAAATAAAAGGCTGATATCACATAAGTGATATCAGTCTTTTTCTATAAGTAAATAGCTTTATTGATGTGAAGATAGTAGATAATAGCCTGCACATCTGTGTGGAATACTTCTTTAAGTACTTTAGAGTAATAAGACAACTGTGTATGATGAAGACCTTTAAGTGTTTCATCACTATTATCTTTTGATACTCTATCTGTCTTATAGTCTAATACATAAACCTTATTGTCTTTTATAAAGACTAAGTCAAATATACCATTGATGATGAGACCATTCTCATCTTTGTATCTAAATTGTTTTTCCTGGTAAATTTGATCTGCATCTTTAATCAATTGATATGTATCACTATTGATAAAATCATTGATATGAGGAAGATAGTTCTTTAGTACACTCAATCCTTCTTCATCAAACATCTGATTCGTATAAAGTGATTCAATCAATTCCTGAGGATCATCATCTTTGAAATTAAAGTAGCTCAACAAGTTATGTACGAGTGTTCCTCTATCTGTTGCTAGATAGTGTGTTTCTTCATTACTAAAATCAAAGTGAGTTTCATCACTCTTCATTTCTTCCATACTTGTGACCGCAATGCTACGTGGTTCAACAGGATATGGATATTCAAAATCATAATACTTCTTATAGGCACGATATTGGTTCTCTATCTTTGTTTTCGCATAAGCAGGAATCTTATTTATTGTTTCACTGCTATCTTGTATTACACAATGGAAACGTGCTAAGTAGGTATCATCATTTTCTAGTTCTTCAAAAGAAGAACGATCTAAAGAAAGATAAGGACTAATTTCGGGAATAACTTGTCTTATATCCTTCTGGAAATCCTTATGTCTTAATAAAGCCATGATTACCCAGCTTAAATAGTTATTTGTAGAACGCATGGCGAGGTTATATACAACACCATGGCCTTTTGTTAAGGTAGGATCTGTATCATTGGCCTGGACCTTGCGCGCAAGAGAAATAATCTCTTCTTCATCTTTAATAGTACCAGTTAAGATCAGTTTCTTTTCTGCACGTGTTAAGGCAACATAAAGAATACGCATCTCTTCATTCACTGTTTCCTGACGAATCAGCAGCTTCAACATCTTTAAATAAGGATGTTCATATTTACATAGAATTTTTCCAAAAGGAGACTTTTCTTTTCGTGCAACACTTCCTGCTACACCATCATGCTGAGATATGATAATGTCGGCTTTTTCATCAGAATTATTAAACTTCTTTTGCATCGCACTCACGAAGACAACTGGAAACTGTAGCCCTTTAGATTTATGAATAGTCATGAATTCTACTGCATCATTTTCATCACTCGCAATAAAACCAGGTGCCTGGTTAGAAGAAGAATCTAATAGTTCTAAGTAATCCTTTAAATAAGGATATTCTTCATTTGTACGGAATGTTTCTAATAGAATATCTAAGTTTGCGCTACGTTGTTCACCATTCATTAATTGGGATACAAAAGCCTGGTATCCTGTTTCTTTTAAACATTTTTTTAATGTTTCATAAGGAGAAGATGTCATGGCCGTATTTCTTAAATCATCAAATACTTCTAGGAAATGAAGTACTTTATTGTTTGTATGATGAGTCAGGTTGATATAGAGAGGATCATCTGCATCTCTGATTTCTAATAATTCATTCTCAGTAAAATGAGAAAATAAGAAGTTATTATGTAATACAGACAACATCGCAATATCATCATATGGATTAACCAAAGCCTTTAATAATGTCATCATGCTGATGACTTCATTGGACTCAAATAAACCAGTGGATAAAGTAATATTGACTGGAATATGATAACGTTCAAACACCTTCTTATAAGTAATAAATTCAGTTGTAGCGCGCATCAGTACCGCAAAATCATGATACTTATAATCTGTAACCTGCCTCATCTGAATAATTTTCTGAGCAACCATATGTGCTTCCACTTCAGACTTTGTATATTCTTCCTGATTATTATAAAGAGAAATAAGTACATCTGTATCAAAATCATGATTCTTTTTTAATTCTGAAAGTGTTGTACCTTTCGCTTCATAATCATATCTTAAAATCGCATTATCTCCATGGATATACTCTAATCCACCTACGGCAGTATCCATAATACAGTCAAAGATATAATTGACACTGTCCAAAACAACCTTTTCAGAACGATAGTTAAACTTCAAATCAATACGAATATTTGTATCATTCTCTGTCATCTCTTCTAGTTTAGTGAATGTATCAAACTTATGCTGGAAGATAGAAGGATCAGCCTGTCTAAAACGATAAATAGACTGTTTCATATCACCAACCATAAACATTGGAATCTCTTTATCATAATTCGCAATCTTTAAAACAAGGTTTTCCTGTATCTGATTGGTATCCTGATATTCATCTACCATGATTTCTTTTAATGTATGATTTAATCTTTCTACTACAGGTTGATCTTCTTGTAAAAGTCTAGTTGCATATTCTTCTAGGTCATGGAAGTCTAATTCATTTCTGGCTTTTTTCGCTTCTTTATAAGCCTGATTGAATTGATCTAACAGCCCATTTTTACCTAGCAAATAATAAATATCCACATAAGAATAAGTAAGATACTCATGGAATTTATCTGTAAAAGAGAAATACTTTTGTAATTTTTTGAGTGGTTCAGTGACATCAGCCTTCAGTTTTGTATATTGTTTCTTAACTGAATCATCTACACCGAGTTCACTCCACTTGATAGATGACATTTCTATTTTATGTGATACTTGTCCATTCAAAACCTCAAAAGAAAAGGGCTTATTGAGGGCATTATAGAGATCAGAATAATAATCATATAATGCAGTGGCAGGTGCAGGATGTTTCGCATTTTCATCTGTTTCAAAGAAATAAGTAATATCATGTTTCTCACAGAAACGATAGAGAATATTATAGGCACTTAAACTTTTAATACAGCAGTCTTGATACAATTTTGCCATGCCATTTAGAATCGGTTTTTCTCCAAAAAACTTAGGGTTATAATACTTCTCATGAACTTGATCAAGGAACTGATGGAAATCCACAAAAGAATTGGTGATATTCTGGAAGTCTATTAAAGTTTGTTTTAATTCATCAAAGTCATTTTTTGTATTATGGCGAGAGGCATAATCCTGGAAACGAGGATCTTCTACCCATTTCTCTAAACACTGATCTAGTACTTGGTCTTTGATTAAATCAGGTGAAGGGTTCACCTTAAATCCTGGCATCACACCAATTAAATAGCCATACTTCTCTAATAGTGTCTTACAGAAACTATCAAATGTAGTTATATATGCATGAGGCAGTAATTGAATCTGTTCTTGAATATGTTTCAATGTTTCTTCATCATGATTAGCAAAAGCTTCTTCATGTAGAGACACATTCAATCTTTGTTTCATCTCATTTCCTGCTGCTTTAGTGAAAGTTAATACTAGAAATTGATCCATTGAATAATGATCATTCACAATTAAACTAATTAAACGGGCTACAAGAATTCTTGTCTTTCCTGAGCCGGCAGGAGCACTGACAAGAATAGTCTTTCCTCTTAAATCAATTGCAGCTTGCTGTTCTTTATTGTATTTAGGCATTCTAATCATCTCCTTTTAGTTTCTTATACATATCTTTCGCAATTATTCTATTTTCGTTCTCAAATACATCAAATAAACATACTGATTTATAAGGACAGTAATTACATGGATATACTTTAAAGTCATTCGCTGGCTGTGCACCCTCCATTAAAGTAGGGTGGATAGGAATCAATCCTTCATGAATCTTTTCATAGAGTTCAGAAATATGCTTTTCCACATATTCCATTATTTGATCTAATTCATCAGGTGAAACCACTTTTGCGTCATTATAGTATTCTCCAGACTTCTTGACTCTAATAGGAGTCACAAGGTCTGGGGAAATACCAAGTGCTTTTACAGACTTAGTTGACCCGTCATCCACCATATAGCCTTCCATACGATATTCCTTTAATATTTCCCTTTGAATACTAGTTCCCCATGAATCATCATCACGTGCAAGCATACGTCTCTTCATATTAAAGTACAACATACCTGCACGGTCCTTGTTTTCCTGTTTGCATAACATATCTAGATAAACAAGCATCTGAATATTAAATCCCTGTATTGCGAGATTGAAATCAACCTCTTTCTTACTTGATTTATAATCCACAATACGTACCATATTCTCAAATTCATCCACTCTATCAATAATACCTGAGAAAGGAACACCACCAATTTCACCAGAAATTTCTTTTTCTTTTGCGATAGGAACATAGTCACCCATTTTTAACTGTTTCTGAATAATCTTGATTGTTATCTTCATATCTTCAATCAGATTATTAATAAAGTATTGGTTCATTGGATGACCATCATATTTCTCTTTCAGATTCTCTTCTATATAATGTTTTGCTTCTTGATCTACAAGAGATTCATCATCCAAACATTTCTCCATTAAATAATGACATAAAGAGCCGAGTTCACTTGATTGTAAAGTATCTTCTCTCTTTTCTGTAATCTTTAATCCATATTTAATGTAATAAGAGAAAGGACACTTATTATATGTCTCTAAACGAGAAATACTTACACCTCTACCTAACTTATCTGTATCTTTAATAAATTCAGGCTGGTTACTTGTCATCTTATAATGATCAATCAATCGATTAATAGGATCTTCATCTATACGTGATTGATTTAAATATAGGTTATTCTTGATGAGATTCAATGGAGGATTGATATATTCTAATTCAAAGAGATCACTTAAACGTGACATAAGAATAGAAGGAATTAACTCATTGGCAGCCATATTCTTCTTGCTATAAGAGAATGTATAAGATAAATAAGGATTTAAAAGAACTTGTATAATACGCTTATAATGTGCCTGTAACTGTTCATCTAATAATAGAGGATGAGGATTAAATTGTTTATAATCTTCCTCCATTAAGAATCCTTTATCACTGATTTCTAAAGGTAAGAATGTTTCATTGATTCCTGTTAAGTAAATATGTTTTTGTGTTGCAGTGAGTCCCTTTTCAAGTGAAGTCACGATAACACCTGTCTTATTTGTAACTCTATTACCTGGGATAATACATTGAAGGAATAAATCAAACTCTTCTGGACTAATTTCATCATCACATTTATAGGCATCAAGAGTTTTAATCATAGAGGCACTGATATCCTGTTTTTGAAGGAACTGAATAATTTCTTTAAAAGTATGTCCTTTACACTCTGATAATGATCGAGACATTTTACGATAATCACTATTATAATGACATGTTTCATTTTGTGATAATGTGGCAGGAATGTTGAGTTCATCAAAACATATAGTCAAATAATCTGAATAGCTTGCCTGATTTGTAATGATCATAAAATCTTCATATTGCAGCTGTTCATTCACAATACGTGATTTAATATCACAGGCAATCTTCATACATTCCTGCATAGGATGACCACCTGTAATAACACGTCCTTCAGCTACATTGTGCACATCCACATTATCAAATAAGTGATGAATAATAGACTCTTCATACTCATTTAATACTTCATTTGCATCTGTCATCTCTAATAATGTGACTGGAACATAATTGTCTATCTTCTTAAACAACTCTTTGGATGCAATATGAGGATAATCATCACTCATAATATATAGAGGTGTCTTTAAAGAATCATCTATTAAATCTTCTACCATTTCTTCAATTGTCCAGTATCCCCCTGGAATAAGAGAATTAATTGTATATAAATCTTCACATTTTTTACTTAATAAAGTATCTTCGAAAAACTGATCGAGAGTTATATTATTTCTATGGATCTTTTTAAGTGTAGAAATCAATTCAAGAATCATCTCATAAGAATTAGAACTAAACTGTATTGTATTAAATGTATGACAAGAAAGAATATGACGCATTATAAAAACAAGATCTGCCTGTGAATAAATATGACGGGCAAACTGTTTATGTGAAATCAAAATCTTATCTATATATTGTTTAAGTGTTAGAACTTCTATATCAAATAAACAGGAATACTTATTCAAGAATAGATCTTCTACATATTCTGTATTCTCTGTAATGATATAAGCAGGACCCTGTAAGTGTTCTGCCAATTCATTGAGTTTTTTATTGAGGTGCATCCCTTTAATAATCTGCATAACTATTCTCCTTCTTTCGTACTTTGGTACTATTATATCATTGCATCTAAAATCATGCATTAAGTTCAGTCTCTATAACACCTATATAATGGAGTTAAGAAAAAAAGCCTTCCACATAAGTGGAAAGCTTCAGGTTAACGTAACTCATCAAGCCACATAGATACATCTGCATCACTAGGCATACGTAAATCTCCACGAGGAGATAAAGCCACTGAACCAACTTTAGGTCCATCTGGGATACAGCTACGCTTGAACTGCTGAGTAAAGAAACGTCTATAGAATAGAGTGAGCCATTTCTTAATTGTTGCTTCATCATATTTATCACCATATGTATGAATCGCAATACGTAATAATTTCTGTGGTTCATAATGGAATCTTGCATGATGATAAAGGAAGAAGTCATGTAATTCATAAGGTCCTACAATATCTTCTGTCTTCTGAGTAATTTCACCATCTTTTGCAGGAAGTAATTCAGGTGAAACTGGTGTATGAAGAATATCCTGCAATGTAGCTTCTAATACTTCACCTTTATATAAAGTAGATACATAATCAACAAGATATCTTACAAGTGTCTTAGGAACAGAAACGTTGACACCATACATACTCATATGGTCACCATTATAAGTAGACCATCCAAGTGCAACTTCTGATAAGTCTCCTGTACCTACGACAATACCACCTGCCTGATTCGCAATATCCATAAGTACCTGTGTTCTTTCACGAGCCTGACAGTTTTCATAAGTGACATCATGGACTTCAGGGTTATGATTAATATCTTTAAAATGCTGGTTAACGGCATCTTTGATATTGACTGTCATAGAAGTGACTTCTAGTTCTTTCATAAGTGTTAAGGCATTATTTAAAGTACGATCAGTTGTCCCAAAACAAGGCATAGTGACCGCAATAATATCTGATACAGGACGACCTAGCATCTTATAAGCCTTATGCATTACAAGTAATGCGAGAGTAGAATCAAGTCCTCCAGACATACCAACAACGACTTTCTTAATATGAGCTGCTTCAAATCTCTGCATTAAGCCATGAGTCTGAATATTAAATACTTCTTCACAACGTGCAGCACGTTTTTCTTTATCACTAGGGACAAATGGATGAGGATCATAATAACGATCTAAATCTAATTCTTCATTATCTAATGCAAATGGTACGGTATCAAAATAATCTTCACTATCATAAGTGGTCATTTCAATACGTTCTGTGTGAATCTTTTCTAAATCCATATCTGCATAGATTAAACCTGTAGAATACTGAGTAGATTCTTTAAGTAATGTACCATTTTCATAAATAAGATGATGATTAGAGAATACCACATCTGTTGTTGATTCACCTACACCTGTATTACTATAAACATAGCCACATATAAGTCTTGCGCTTGTTGCACTAATTAAACTACGTCTATAATCACTCTTACCTGTTAAGTTATTAGATGCGGAAGGGTTCACAATAAGTGTTGCCCCGTTTAAACATGCATCAGTACTTGGTGTATGAGGTGCCCATACATCTTCACATATTTCTACCCCAATCTTTAACCAAGGATGATTCACATCTTCAAAAATCTGTTCAGTTGTCACATGAATTTCCTGATCACATAAAGTAATATACTCATCTAAATCACGACCGCTCTTGAAATGTCTACCTTCATAGAATTCATGATAATTTGGAATATATGTCTTAGGTACAGCACCTAGAATATCTCCTCTATGTAATACAAGAGCACAATTGTAAAGATCATTACGGATGACAAGTGGCATTCCAATAACAATCACTGTATCAAGATCTTTTGTTTCATCTAGAATATATTGAAGCTGTGTTTCTGATTCATTCAATACTCTTTTCTGAAAGAAAAGATCTTCAATTGTATAACCAGTTAAACATAACTCATTTAATACAAGAACCTGTGTATGATTTGCGTTGGCTTCTTTTGATAAACGGATAATCTCCTGCGCATTCTTTTTCACATTTGCGATAGAGACTTTAAAAGAACCAGCTGCAACTCTAATAAAACCATCTTTCATAAACATTCCTCCAATTTCCCTCTCATTATATCAAAAAAAGTTCACATGAGTGAACTTTATAATAAATGTATATCATTTTCTTCGCAGATACGCATTGTATCTTCATCCCATAATGAAGCCTGTACTTCACCAATATGGGCTTTCTTTAAGAAGAACATACATAAACGTGACTGACCAATACCGCCACCAATACTTAATGGATAAACATTGTTTAAAACATTCTGATGGTAAGGAAGTTCAGTACGTTCTTCAGCATGTGCTTTCTTTAACTGTTCTTCTAAAGCTTTCGCATCAACACGTACACCCATAGAAGATAATTCAAATGCATCGTCAAGAATAGGATGATAAACAAGAATATCACCATTGAGAGTCCAGTCATCATAGTCCGGTGCACGTCCATCATGTTTAATACCTGACTTAAGGGTATCCCCAATCTTCATTAAACATACAGCTTTTTTAGCCTTAGTGATAGCTCTTTCTCTTTCCTTTGGTGTTAAATCAGGATAAACATCTTCTAATTCCTGTGTTGTAATAAAGAAAATCTTTTCTGGTAATAATCCTTTATCCAATTTTGGATAATGACGAATCATTAAGAAATCTAAATCTAATAAAGCTTTATAAATCTTCTTAACAGTCTGTTTGAAGAAATCAACAGTACGATCTTCAGGTTTGATCACTAATTCCCAGTCCCACTGGTCTACATACATAGAATGAAGGTTATCAATTGTTTCATCTCTTCTAATTGCGTTCATATCTGTATATAGTCCAGTATGTGCTTCAAAGCCATATCTATAAAGCGCATCACGCTTCCACTTTGCAAGTGAATGAATGATTTCAATTTCATCATCATTATTTAATTCATAGCTGTTGAAAGCAACTGGTCTTTCAGTTCCATTTAAATCATCATTTAATCCTGTGTTTTTTAATAAAAATAGTGGTGCAGATACTCTAGTGAGTCTTAATTCTTCTGATAAACGTCTTTCAAAATAATCTTTAATCATCTTAATCGCAACTTCAGTCTCAATAAGATTGAGTTGTGAATGATAGTTTTCTGGTACAAATACTTTACTCATAAGTCTTTTACTCCTTTATGTATGATTATATAAGAAAAAAATAAAAAAGAAAGAAAGAAAATGGTATTTCTTATATTATTTAAAAATATGTAATAATTTAGGGAAATTTAAAAAATGATGAACTTGATTGACTTATTTCCGATTATTTAATACAATGTTGAAAACACAAGATAAGGAGATGCACAATGGAAAAATTGTTTAAGAGCACAAGAGGCAATCAGACACCTATTGATTTTTATACATCTATTCTTCAGGGAATCGCAAGTGATGGTGGATTACTTGTACCTGACTTCGATTTTGAGAAGAAAAACCTAGAAGATTTACTCCCATTAAACTATGTAGATCTTGCAACTGAGATTATTGGTACATTTGCGCCAAGTGATGCAAAAGAAGCATTACATACAGCCTGCAATCAGGCTTATGGTGAAGGTTTATTCTGTGATGAAGTGGTTCCTGTAAAGAAAGCAGGAAATGTATATGTTGCAGAACTCTATCAGGGTCCTACAGCTGCATTCAAGGATATGGCATTATCTATGCTTCCTAGAATGATGACTCTTTCTTTAAAGAAGAAAGGTGAAGAACGTGAAGTAATGATTCTTGCAGCAACAAGTGGTGATACAGGTAAAGCTGCATTAGAAGGCTTTAAAGATGTAGAAGGAACTTGTATTAAGGTTTTCTATCCAATTGATGGTGTATCAGCTATTCAGCAGCAGCAGATGGTGACTACAACAGGCAAGAATGTAGAAATTATCGGTATTAGAGGTAACTTTGATGATGCACAGTCTGCAGTTAAGAAAGCTTTTGGTTCTAAAGAATTAAAAGAACTTTGTGATGAACATCATATCTTCTTATCTTCAGCTAACTCAATCAATATTGGACGTTTAATTCCACAGATTGTATATTATTTCTATTCATATTTAACACTTGTGAAGAGAAATGAAATCAAACTTGGAGAAGCAGTGAACTTTACAGTGCCTTCAGGTAACTTTGGTAACTGCTTAGCTGGATGGATCGCAAAGAATATGGGATTACCAGTGAACCAGTTCATTGTTGCTTCTAATAAGAATAATATCTTAACTGATTTCTTCACTACTGGTACTTATGATGCAAGACGTGAATTCTATAAGACTAATGCTCCTGCTATGGATATCTTAGTTTCTAGTAACCTAGAAAGATTAGTATGGTTCATGGTGAATGGTGATAGTGAAAAAGTGAATAAGTATATGGAAGAACTTAAAGAAACAGGTGTTTATAAAGTAGATGATGAAACACTTGCAAGAGTTCAGAAAGAATTCAAGGCAGGATGTCTTGGAGAAGAAGATGTACTTAAAGTTGTTCATGACTGCTGGAATGAAAACAAGTATCTATTAGATACACATACAGCTGTTGGTTATGGTGTTTATGAAGAATATGTCAAGAACACTGGTGATACAACTAAGACAATCTTACTTTCTACTGCATCACCTTATAAGTTCCCAGAATCTGTGTATCAGGCATTAACTGGTGAAGAAGTAGATGTTTATACAGCTATTGAGAAACTACATGATTTAACTGGTATGGAAATTTCTTACCCATTAAAAGGTATTAAGGATCGTGAAATTCTTCATAAGGGTGTTATTGATAGAGATGCAATTCTAGATACTATTGCAGAAAAGATCAAGGAGTACTAATTATGTTTGTAAAGGTAAGAGTTCCTGCAACAAGCGCAAACTTAGGACCTGGATTTGACGTTGCGGGTCTAGCAGTGACTTTATATAATACATTCACTTTTGAATTATTAGATGAAGGATTAGAAATCTTAGGATGTCCTGAACAGTTTGCGAACAAAGATAACTTAACTTATCGTGCCTTTGAAGAAGGTGCACGTTATGTAGGATTAGATTATAAAGGATTACGTATTACCAATGAAGGAGATGTTCCATATACAAGAGGATTAGGTTCTTCTTCTACATGTATTGTGGCTGGTATTGTCGGTGCTTTCGCATTCAAGAATCGTTATGAAGAACGTCAGAACATTCTTGAACTTGCGACTAAGATTGAAGGACATCCAGATAACGTTGCCCCAGCAATCTTTGGTGGATTAACTGTATCTGTTATGGAAGAACATAAAGTCACTACATTGTCTATTCCAGTTAAACAGGAATACCGTTATGTCGCACTTATTCCACCTTTCACATTATCCACAGAAAAAGCACGTTCTGTATTACCACAGACATTAGAACGTGCAGATGCGATTAAGAATGTATCTCATCTTGCATTAATGGTTGCATCACTTATTAATGGATATGATGAAGGTTTGAAACTAGGCTTCAAGGATCGTTTCCATCAGCCTTATCGTGGACACCTAATTGATAATTTCTTCCCTATTATGGAAACATTAGAGAAGGATGAAAGAGTATTAGGTGCTTATCTATCAGGTGCAGGGCCTACTATTATGGCTTTAATTCGTGCTGATGATACAATGGGTGTTGTACGTATTAAAGAAGAATTAGGATCCTTAATTGACGGATGGCAAGTAGAAAAGTTAGAATTAGATGAACGTGGATTTACATGTGACTTTTTATAATACCTGGCTGTTGTCAGGTATTTTTTTCAGGAGGATCAAATGAAGAATTATCATACACATACAACAAGATGTATGCATGCAATTGGAAGTGAAGAAGAATATATCTTAGCAGCAATCTCTGCTGGATATACAGAATTAGGCTTTTCAGACCATACACCATGGCATTATGAATCAGGATATCATGCCACAATGCGTATGGATGAATCACAACTTGAAGACTATGTCCATACATTATCAGTACTAAGAGATAAGTATAAAGACAAGATTTCTATCAAGATTGGTTTGGAATGTGAATACTTTGAAGATAAGATGGAATGGCTTAAGGATCAGCTTGAAAAGTATAAGCTTGATTATATTATTTTAGGAAATCATTTTGATGGCAGTGATGAAACAGGTATTTATTATGGTTATCCAGTATCTTTAGAAGAATTAAAGAGATATGTATCACAGGTGATCAAGGCTATGGATACAGGCTTGTTCTCATATGTAGCGCATCCTGATGTTGTTTTCTATGATGAAAAGAATCAAGAACATATTGATGAGTTAGAGAAAATCTGTATTCATGCGGCTGAAATAGATATGCCTTTAGAATTTAACTTATTAGGATATAAGGCTATGCGTCATTATCCAAGTCAGACATTTATTGATTTATGTAAAAAGCATCATAATCGTATTATTATCGGAACAGATGCGCATGAACCAAGTGCATTAAAAGATACTAAAACATACAATCGTGCTTATGCTTACTTAAAGGAAAGTGGCTTAGAAATTACTGAAGATATTAAGATGTTGAGATAGGAGGCTTGAGAAAGCCTTTTTTTCTTTTGACAGTTCCGTTGAGTGTAAATTGAAAAAGTCATGGAATATTCATGCTTATTTTGATTTAAATGTATGTAGAAAATGTAGTAATGTATCTCGCTTGATTAAGATTGCTCATATCAGGCACTATATGTCAGTAACTGAATTAGTTTGACAGTTATTGTGACATTAAATTTAAAAAGCATTGATATATTCATGCTTATTTTAATTTAAATGTATGCAGAAAATGTAGTAATATAATATACGGTAGTGATATTTTTAAATTAGAAAGTATGTATTAGATATTAAAAAGAATGATATTATTTCATTTATTTAAAAAAACCTTTACAATATAAAGTGCCTAGTATTGATTAAAGGCTGTATAATAAAGGTGGTGATAAAAATGGAACATATTACAGATATAGATAAAACAGCACATCTTGAAGAATGTGTAGAAGCGGTGAGAGAAATCATTAATCCAGATGATTATGGATTAAGTGAAGAAGCTCTTTATGCTCTTACAAAAGAAATCATGGATACTTCTCTTACAATGGGAGGAGACTTTCATTTAGATAACATTC
Organism: Catenibacterium sp. CAG:290; assembly: GCF_000437715.1. Classification (NCBI taxonomy): domain Bacteria; kingdom Bacillati; phylum Bacillota; class Erysipelotrichia; order Erysipelotrichales; family Coprobacillaceae; genus Catenibacterium; species Catenibacterium sp. CAG:290. The sequence continues at coordinate 3,861 of NZ_FR898814.1, read as the reverse complement.
GTTTCTTTGCGGAACGTTTTATTAAGAGTGGATCAATTGCACGTTTTAAGATGGCTCATGAAAATGATTTTTAAGGAGGAATTGTATGGGTAAAATAGAAGACGTTATCCAACAGTACCTGGATGAACATAAAAGTCATTATCTAGGTAAATATCGTTATAGATGTAGCTATCATATTAGTGATACTGCGATGAAGTTTCATTATTATATGCTTGATGAAAACTTCAGAAATATCGATATTTATGTTGAATTATCATATGGTGATAAGGTTGAAGCAGAATTCTCAGAAAATTTAAATGATCAGGAAAAGCAGTTTATTATTAAAGATGCACTGGTACATATTTTTTATAAAGAGAAGTTTACACATATCCTTCATTATTCTTTGATTCCAAAGATAGTGAAGGAACATCATCTCATTGATACAAACATGGCACCGATTGATTATATTGAGATATTGGAGTACATGAAGTATCATCAGGGGATTAATAAAAAGACAATCGATTCTTTCTATGAAATCTATCTTCCAGTTATGCACGATTTAATCAAGACACAAAAATATGATGTTTATATTTCTTCATTGATCTTATTATTACGTAACATACTTTATGAATATGACTGGGATGGGCCAAATTCTAAATATCGTGATACGGAATATCAATATCATTTATATTATGTAAGAGAATTGATTCAGGAAATTATTGACCATCTAGATGTATTCTATAAGCATGCAGCAAGCTATTTGTTCCATCTTATGCATCTACTATGTCAGCATACTTTATTCGCATTTTGTATTATGAGCAATCTTGGTTCATTATTTAATTATAATGAGGTTGTTTTAAAGGCTTTATCAGACAATTTGAAAAAGCACTTTATTTTATATGATAAGGAAGCTAATAATTTAAATCAGTGTAATCTTGTTTATTCTTATTTATTCTATTCTTATTTAAATAGGAAGGAACCTTTTAGAGAAGTAATCAAACAGGTGTTTAGAACAATTGTGGATTCTATTCTTGTTTATGCAAATCATGACTTAGATCTTGCATTAGGTAATACGTTATTAAAAAATGAAGGTTATGATGTATTGCTCGATTTATTCAGCAGTGATTACAATACATTTATATTCACTTGCTTCCCAATTAGTTCATTCCCAACAGAAATGCGTACATCAGTTCGTAATGAACTTGTTGCCGCTATTCGATTCTTTGCAGGTAGAATGAATAATGATAAGTATAAGCTCAGCTCATTTGAACAGGTATTAAATATCAATAGATTATTATTAGATAATTTTGGAGATTGGTATAAATGAAAAAGAGAAATATAGTCACAGCAGTCTTTGGAACTGCTGTCCTTGCAGGTGCAGGGTTATATCAGAAAACAAGTCAGTTTGTAGATGAACGCTTATATCGTACACATATTAAACGTACCTTATTTGAGACTTTAAAGCCTCAGACAGTACGTATTAAGAATATGAATGATGCGATTTTAACTGGTCATCTACTTGAAGTGGATCATGCAGACAATACATTAATCATGGTTCATGGTTTTACTAAAGATGCATCTTCTCTAGAAAATGAAGCAATCTATTTTCAATCAATTTGCCCTCATACTAATATCTTGATGATTGATTGTTATGGTAATGGATCATCTGATGGTGTAACAAGAGGTGTTGGTTTCCAAGATGTTATGGATATTAACTATTGGAATCGTTTCATTATTCAAAAGTATGGCGAAGATCATCCGGTCTTCTTCTATGGTAAAGAAACAGGTGCGACAGCCTTGCTTTGTGCAGGCAGTGCAGGTTTATTAAAGAATGCAACAAGTTTAATTGTAGAAAGTACATTTAAGAATGTGCGTGATTACTTTGCATATTTAATGAAGAATGATGGATATCCAGAATCTATTACACGTCCTTTACTTTCTATTGTATTAAGAAAAGAATTGGATGTACCTCTAGATGATCTAGATGTCATGAGATATATAAGAAGGAATACTATTCCGACATTATTTATCCAAAACAAAAACAACAATAAGGTAGATTTTAATGATGTATTTGATTTATACAATAATGCATTATGTATTAAAGAATTAATGCCATTAAAAGATAAGCCATTTTATGCTCTTGATGAAAAGCATCCTTATAAGGATCTTCTTACAGAGTTTTTAAATAGAAATGGATGATAGGAGGATTAAAATGTATTTTAAAGAATCAAAAGGGTTCCCAAAGGATTTCTTATGGGGAAGTGCTTCAGCTGCTTATCAGGTAGAAGGTGCCTGGGCTGAAGACGGCAAAAAGCCTTCAGTATGGGATAAGTTTGTAAGAATCCCAGGTAAGACATTCAAAGCTACTACAGGTGATAAGGCAGTTGACCATTATCACATGTATAAAGAAGATGTCAGACTAATGGGGGAGATGGGGTTAAAGACTTATCGTTTCTCAATTGCCTGGTCAAGAATCTATCCAGATGGTAATGGACAGGTGAATGAAAAAGGTTTACAGTTCTATGATGACTTAATCAATGAATGCTTAAAGTATAATATTGTACCAATGGTGACTGTATATCATTGGGATTTACCACAGGCATTAGAAGATCAATATCATGGCTGGGAAGATCGTCGTATTGTTGATGATTTTGTGAATTATGCAACTACATTATTTAAACGTTATGGTGATCGTGTCAAACATTGGATTATCTTAAATGAACAGAATGTCTTTACTGGACATGGCTGGATGCTTGCTAAACATCCACCAGGAAAATTTAAGGATATGAAGACTTACTATCAGGTGAATCATCATGCATTCATGGCTCATGCAAAATCAGTGCTTGCTTTAAAAGAACTTTATCCTGATGCATTAGTCGGTTCATCATTCGCCTATGGTCCAGCTTATGCAGTATCTGATAAACCAGAAGATCAGATGGCATGTGTTGATTATGAAGACTTAAAGTCATACTACTGGATGGATGTTTATGCTTATGGACGTTATCCAAGATCCGCAATGAAATATTTAGAATCATTAGGTGTTGCCCCACACTTTGAAGAAGGCGATGCTGAAATTCTAAAAGAAGCTGCATCTAAAGTGGACTTCATGGGTGTTAACTACTATAAGACATGTAGTATTGAATACAACCCACTAGATGGTATTGATTCTCTTGGCGGAGAAAACAATACAGGTAAGAAGGGCACAGCAGAAATGGAAGGTGTACCTGGCATGTATAAGGTACCTGCGAATAAGAATCTTCCTACAACTGACTGGGACTGGACTATTGATCCTATGGGACTTCGTTTTGCGTGCCGTAAGATTACTTCACGTTATGATTTACCAATCGTTATTTCAGAAAATGGTCTTGGCGCATTTGATAAACTAGAAGATGGAAAGATCCATGATTCATATCGTATTGAATATTTACGTAACCATATTGAAGAATTAAAGAAAGCATGTGATGATGGATGCCGTATTCTTGCATATTGCACATGGTCATATACTGACTTATTAAGCTGGTTAAATGGTTATCAGAAACGATACGGTTTTGTCTATGTAGATCGTGATGAAGATGAAAACTCTGGTACTCTAAAGAGAATTCCAAAGGATTCATATTATTGGTATAAGAAAGTTATTGAAACTAATGGTGAGGAATTATAATTCATAGAAGGCTGATTCATATTGAATCAGTCTTTTATGTGTTTAAATAAGGCATAGAGAGCTTATAAGAGACATATATAAAAGAGGATAAAAAATAATAAAAATAAAAAAACATTGGCTATATCAATAAAAATAGACATTATGAGATAAAAAATAGAAAATAATTCAAAAAAATACTTTACAAGTGTTGGAATATTGGGTATTATAGACAGGCAGTCCGG
>NZ_FR898813.1:0-3208 GCF_000437715.1 Catenibacterium sp. CAG:290 | reverse complement strand
ACTTAAATTCTAGCATTATTAACTTAATGACATTGGCCTCGGCTTCTTTTTTTAGTTATTTGAGGCTGAACACTTTTCAGCATCTATTGCCAGTACAACAAGTAATGCATAAAGCGCATCCTGGCTATTATGAACATCAATGACATAGACATCTGTAAAATGAAATAATTCTTTTGATATAGTCGCAATTTCATAATAAGAATCACTTATAGTATAATTCCAGTTCATGAAATCTCCATTAATAGACCAGTCATTAAATTCTAAGACATATTTAGGAAATAAGCTGATTTTCTTTTGGAATGAACCGATATAATGATCATCTATGTAGATACTAAATCTTGGCATGAATGTCAATATTTCTTCTTTAATGGTTGCTAGACAATGACCTGACGCATCATATACATCTAATTTATGACCCCATGAAAGACGACTGCTTACTGTATAGACAACCTGATCATATTCATCATAGATGTCATAACTATCCATCAAACTAAAGATCTTTTGTTTTAATATAAGTTTCATATATCTCATCCTCTCTAGAATATAATTATATCATTTTCTTTATTCTTAATACTATAAACAAGATAATCATTCCAATCTTTATGCCTATAAGGATAGGCTACATCTATTTTGATATAGGGATAGTTCTCATTTAAAATATCAACGATTGTATGAACTGCCCCTCTTCCTGCTTGATCATTATCTAATCTTAATAGAACTCTTTCTATTGGTTGATGTTCTAAATGATAGAATAATGCACGATAATGAGAGACAGAATTAAGTGATAAATAATCATATTTCTTAAAGTTATTTGTAAGAGCCATTAGAGACATCATATCAATAATAGATTCAGTCACAATAAGTAGTGATGAGTTATGCGATATATAAAAACAATGGTTATAATCATTCCCTGCCTGCTCACGCATATAACGATTATTTATCACACTTCCCCTTTTACTTATGAATACTGGTTGACTCCCTTTATAAGATACAAAGACAAGATTATGATGCACTGCTTCCTGATAGAGATAATCATGATCAATAAAATAATCAATAATATTGAGACTAATGCCTCTTTCATATAAATAATAATAGACCTTCTTATTATTAATGTCTTTACGTGGTAAAACAAGTTTTCTCTCTTGTCTTTTAATCTTTTTAAATTCATGATGGGGATTCTTATACATTCTCATTTCCAGATAAAGAATCGTATAGATAAAAGAATGAAATTCTGGATTCTTTTCTAAACCCAATGTCTGGCATAATGTAATCGTGTCTCCCCCAAATCCTTTTGAATACCAATAGAATCTATTGATATTTACTCTGATTTTTAAAGAATCATGTTCCTCAAGATGATAGTAATTAGAACTCTCATAAACAAGAGTAAAGCCTAAATCTTCTACAAGAGAAAGCATACTATATTTCTTCACATGTTCTATACGGCTTTTTTTCATTGAGTGATCCTCCTCTATATAATATATTCCATATAATTTAGGAGAAATCACAAAAAAACAGTGGAATATCCACTGTTTAAACCAAGCTGCTGATAAATACGAATATGACCGCAATAGGTAATATAATTGTAAGATACCCCTGCATCCAGTTCTGGACCTTAGGACCATCCCCCATATTAGCTTCTGTTTGGTAATTCTTGAATCCCCATCCTAAGCGAGATGTACAGAATAATAAATAAACAAAAGACCCAAGTGGTAAGAGAAGATTACTTACGATAAAGTCTTCTAAATCTAATATTGTTGAACCACTGCCAAGAGGCTGCAAGAAGTCAAGGACATTAAATCCTAAAGCACAAGGTAATGAGAATACAGTAATAAGAATCAAATTAATGATTACTGATTTCTTTCTTGTGATGTTCCATAGTTCCATTGTACAGGCAATAATATTTTCAAATACTGCAATGACTGTAGATAATGATGCGAAAGCCATAAATAGGAAGAATAGAGCACCCCAAATTCTACCGCCTGTCATTGATAAAAAGACATTAGGTAAAGTAATAAAGATGAGACTTGGACCACTGTCAGGATTTACTCCAAATGAGAAACATGCTGGAAAGATGATAAGACCTGCCACAATAGCGACAAATGTATCTAACCCTGCAACATTCACTGCTTCCCCTAAAAGAGTTTTATCTTTCTTTAAATAGCTACCGAATATCGCCATTGAACCAATACCGATACTTAAAGTAAAGAAAGACTGGTTCATTGCCGCTACGATCACATTTAATAAGCCAATATGTTTGATTTTATTAAAGTCTGGATATAAATAGAATTTAACACCTGCCATCGCATTATCAAGTGTTAACCCATGTACTGCAAGAACTACAATGAGTCCAAGTAAGCCAATCATCATAACTTTTGTAATTCTTTCTACACCGTTCTGTAATCCCATTGAACATATTAACATACCAATAACAACAACTACTATCATCCAGAATACATTCTGAGATGGACTAGATAATACATTCTGGAAAACTGATGCAACCTGAGATGTTTTGACTCCTGTAAATCCACCAGTCAAGAACTTATAGAAATAGTTCAACATCCATCCTGATACTGTAGTATAGTAGATCATTAAACAGAAGTTACCTAATAATCCAACATAACCATGCAAATGCCATTTCTGTCCTGGTTTTTCTAAAGACTGATAAGCTTTAACTGGACTTTTTGCACTTGCACGTCCCACTGAGAATTCCATGCTTAGAATTGGAACACCAATAAGAAGCAAGAAAATCAAATAGAAGAAGACAAAGATTCCTCCACCATTTTGTCCTACAACATAAGGGAATCTCCATACATTTCCAATACCGATAGCACATCCTGCAGAAAGAAGCAGGAAGCCTATCCTTGATTTAAATTGTTCACGTTCTTTCATAATTTCACCCTTCTTTTAAACATACTGACTTATAATAACATATACAAAAAAATATGGAAATGTTTCACTCTCATATTTTACCCAATAATATGCCTTTTTATTTTAATATATATAATTTTTCCAATTACTCCTACCACCGTGCCTGATACAATCCCAAGTAATATTAGATATGAAAGATAATAGGTGAACTACCTCGACTTAATACTCCGTATTTAAAATCAAGGCTTCTAAGATGCTTATGCATCCATTTAAGAAGATTGATATTTAAGTCTCCTCCTATTGCTAGGCAATCCTTATTCTTATTGCGTGTCCACTTCGC
>NZ_FR898812.1:0-13815 GCF_000437715.1 Catenibacterium sp. CAG:290 | reverse complement strand
GAAGGCGCGGGGAAATGGAGGAAATAATGAAACAGTATGATTTCAGGTTTGACACAGAGTTGATCAAATCATTAATAGGAAAAACTTTCACAAAATACAAACATGAAGATTTCATCATTACAGATTCTGTGACAGGTATTTTGGGATTTGAGATTAATCAACAGGTATTTAAATTAGTGAACGATTATGAGGCGTTAGATTATTTTGGATTAGATGGTGAAGCAACAATACTAAGTATTTCTACATCCAATTGGACAGCAGTAGAATCAAGGTTTAATAATGATATCAAAGAAACATATATTGATGAGGTAGTACAGAAAGTCATTCTAGTCAATGATCATACTTTTTCTAAAAATTATGATATGTGGGAAACGAAAGCTATTGTCTTCTGCTTTGAAAATTTTGAAATCTGTTTTGAAAAACAGGATTGTTGGTTTTCAATGGAAATTGAAATCCATAAAGGACATAATTCATTGAATATGATAGATGATGGTAAAGATATATTGAATGATTTTGATAGGAATACATCTGTTACGATAGAAAGAACAATAGTAGAAATTGTGTAATATGGGGGTCTGGATTTTTTCAGACCCTTTTTTGTGTTATGATATAAATCAGAGGGGTTAACTATGGAAATAAAAAAAGCAGATAGGGCTCATATAGTTGAAATAATGAGTCTTTACAAAGATGCAAAGATATTTATGGATAATCATGGCAATAAAGATCAGTGGCCTGTAGGTTATCCTTCAAAAGAGTTGATTACTAAAGATATAGATAAGATGTATTTATGTATGCATGAAAATCAAATTGCGGCTGTTTTCTATTATGCGATAGAAGAAGATCAAGATTATAAGGAAATAGAGGGACAATGGCTCAATAATGCACCTTATGGTGTGGTACATCGTGTTGTTTCTGCACATATTGTGAAAGGGGCCTGCAAGTTTATCTTGAACTGGGCTTATAGTCAGATTCCTAATTTAAAGATGGATACAGGAATCAAAAATATCCCTATGCAGAATTTATTAGAATCTTGTGGATTTAAACAGTGTGGGAAAATAGTCAATACGCAAGGAATAACATGTCTTGCATATCAAAAAGGAGAACCAAATGAAATATAAATGTTTAATACTAGATCATGATGATACAATTGTAGATAGCACACGTACTGTGAACTTTCCTGCATTCTTAGACTCATTAAGTAAATTGCGTCCTGGTGTTACTATGACTTGTGAAGATTATTTTAAGTATAATTATAAGCCAGGATTTACTGCATTATGTTTTGATATACTAAAATTCAGTGAAGAAGAAATGCGTATTCAAGAAAATAACTGGCAGTCTTATATTCGTGGTCATGCACCAGTATGTTTTGATGGCATTCATGATTTATTATGGCGTTATGTGAATGAAGGTGGCACTATCTGTGTTATTTCTCATTCAATGAAGCATACAATCATTCGGGATTATAAGAATAATGATTTACCTGAGCCTTCTATTATATATGGCTGGGAATTACCTCCTGAAAAGCGTAAACCATCTATTTGGCCTGTTGAAAGCATAATTGAAGAACTTCGTTTAAATAAAGAAGATGTCCTACTTGTAGATGATTTATTACCAGGTATACAGATGGCACGAGATGCGCATATTGATGCATGTGGAGCTGGATGGGCTCATGATATCAAGGAAATCAAAGAAGATATCAAGAATAAATGTACTTATTATGTCGAATCTGTTAAAGAGTTAGAAGACTTATTGTTTGAGGGAGAGTAAAGATGGAATTAGACGCATTTTTATTAGTAAAAGAACCATTCAATGAAACAAGTGGTTATATTAATCAACCATTAGATGACAAAGTACGTCTTAATGCAGCTTTAAGTAACTTTATGTGGGAAGAAGCAGATGCATGTACTAAAAACCATACTGGAATGATTCATATCCATAAGACAATTGAAACTATTCAGACAGACTGTCCTTTGTTTGTAGAAGAAGTATGTTCAAATATTGATGAGAATGTTGTAGGAGTTTATATGAATGATGTCATCTATGAACCATCTTTTTATCAAACAATGGCCAAGATGATTGATCAGGATATGTTTCCTATTTATAACGTCATCTGGTTTGGTCTATATCCATTAGAAAATGGAGTAGGGGCTTATACAGATGGTCTTGAAAAACTCGGCTATCATGAAATAGAAGTCTCTTCTATTGGTGAACCTATGGCTGTATTAGACTTCATTAAAGACACTGCACTCTATGTTATTATGAACAATGTGGTATTTAAAGATGGTGAAACTATTGGGCTCACTATTGAACAGGTTTTGACTATTCATTTGGGTGAAAGTGAGATATTTGATACACCAACTTTTAGGATAGACGATCCTTTTCTTACTAATTTATGAAAATACTTTCATTTTTAAGTGATATCTATGTAATCATTATTTAATTTGTGTTAATATATTATCGAGGTGACAAAATATATGTATTATTTTATAGGTATTAAAGGTTCAGGAATGGCTTCTCTTGCGAGAATTTTATATGATTTAGGTTATGAAGTTGCAGGAAGTGATATTGATAAGTATATCTTCCTTGAAGATGGATTAAGAGAAAGACATATTCCTATTTATTCATTTAACAAAGACAATATTAAAGACGGTATGGATGTTATTGTAGGGAATGCATTTGACCGTTCTAATGAAGAAGTGGCTGCTGCAGAAGATAATCCTAATGTAACAATTCATCACTATTATGATTTCCTAGCTAAGCTTATGGATGATCATATTACTATCGGTATTGCAGGTACACATGGTAAGACTTCTACTACAGGTATGGCTTATCATTTATTTAAAGACTATGATAAGACAAATGTATTAATTGGGGATGGTACTGGTTATGCCACTAAGGGTGCTAAGTATTTCATAGCTGAATGCTGCGAATATAAAGATCATTTCTTATGGTATCATCCAGATTATGCTTATATCAACAACATTGAAATGGATCATGTAGACTATTTCAAGTCAATGGAACAGTATGAACAGTCTTTTGAAAAATATGCTAACCAGGCTAAAAAGGCTATTGTCATCTGGGGTGATGATCCACATCTTCCGCATTTAAATTATACAAAGAGAGTTGTAAAATTCGGTGTAAAAGATGGCAATGATGTTCAGGCTAAAAATGTGATTAATAATGAAAAAGGTCTTTCATTTGATGTATATATCTATGGTGATCTTTTTGGACATTTCACTTTACCATTCTATGGTATGCATACACTTTATAACACATTAGGTGTTATTACTTTAGGTTATCTTGAAGGTATGGACTTTGATTATATGCAGAGTCAGTTAAGTACATTTAAGGGAACTAAGAGACGTTATGCAGTGAAAGAAGTAGGTAATAACGTATATGTTGATGACTATGCACATCATCCAACAGCTATTAAATATGTAATTGAAGAAACAAGAACACGTTTCCCTGGCAAGCAGATTGTTGCGGTTTATCAGCCAGATAGATATTCTCGTGGCTTAAGATTTGCGAAGGAATATGCACGAATCATGGATACAGTTGATCATCCATATTTTGTAGATTTCCCTAAAAATGCGCCAAAAGAACCAGGAATCGATATTGATGTCAGCGTTATTACTAAGAACCTACCTCGTTCTAAAGTAGTGACTGAAGATGAAGCAGGTGCAAAAGAATTGGCTCAATATGATAATGCAGTATTCTTATTTATGAGTCCTAAGGATATTTATAAGTTAGAAGATTTAGTTATTAAGGAAAAAGAAAAGGCATAGGAGGACATCCCATGGATATCTTAACAATTTGTCTATGTATTCTAGTGCTCGCTGGTGTATTTGCATTAGTGTCTCTAGGAGTATTTCTTATCCATGCACTTACAACTTTAAAAGATGTCAGTCATTTGGCACAGCATTTAGAAACAACTGTTTCTAAAGTAAATGTCACAGTGGATGATATCAACTATAAAATGGATAAGCTCAATGAACCTATCAACGTGGTAAGTGGTATTTTTAATAAGAAGAGATCAAGCACAGGTATATTAGGAACGGTATTGGGCTTGAAAAATATCTTGAAGAAAAAATAGGAGGTATAATTATGAAATTCGGAAAAGTATTATTCGGAGTAGGATTAGGCGTTTTAGCTGGTTTATTATTTGCACCTAAGAAAGGTAGCGAATTAAGAGAAGACATCAAAGCTAAATCAAAATCTACTTATGATTATTTAACTAGTCTTACTAGAGAAGATGTTGAAGCTAAATTAGGTGAAACAATTGAAAATATCAAAAAATCAGTAGATGAATTTGATCCTGATGATTTTAAAGAAACTACTAAAGAAAAAGTAGATGAAGTACAGAAAAAGTTAGAAATTTTAGCAGAAAAAGTAAAATCTAGTGAAAATTTTGAAAAGGTGAAAGGTTCAGTTGTAGAAGTAACTGGACGTGTGAATCAGAAAATCGATGAAGTGAAAACAATGATTAATGATAAGGCTGCCATGATTGATGAAGATGTGATTGATCAGCAAATTGATGATGTTGAAAAACAGCTAGATGAAATGATTGAGGAAATCAAGGACTAGTATGAAGAAGAAAGTAACAATCTATGATGTTGCAGAAGCAGCTGATGTTTCACTTGCAACAGTTTCAAGAGTAATTAATGGTTCAAATGTTGTAAAGCCTGCAACAAGAGAACGTGTACTTGAAACAATCAAACGACTCGATTTCAAGCCTAATCAGATTGCAAGAGGTCTTGCAACTAGTAAAACTACAACTATTGCAGTTGTATTCCCACAGTCACTTTTTGGACATGTAAAAGATATGATTGGTGGTATTGGAGATACTGGACGTACTTTAGACTTCAATATCATTATGTATACAACTGATGAACTTGGTTTAGGTAACCCAATTGAAGAAGTAATTGAGAAGGTTATTAAATCAAGAGCTGATGGTGTTGTATTATTTAACAATAACTGCATTGATAAAGAAATTGATCTCATTAAAAAATACCGTATTCCTGCAGTTGTTGTTGGATATAAGATTTCGGATGAAGATATCTGTTCTGTATATGTTGATGCAAAGAGTATTGCATATGATATGACTAAACAATTTATTGAACAGGGTAAAAAGGATATCTGCTTTGTAAGAGCTACTCAAAACTTAGTGGATTTAAATGATTTTGCGAAGGGTATTGAAGAAGCATTTAAAGATAGTGGTGTAACACTTCCTGAAGATTATATTGTGGATGTTTCTAACCATTATGAAGAAAGCTATCCTCAATTAAAGGAATATTTTGATACTCATAAGCATGATGTTGTTTTAACAGGCTATGACAAGGAAGCAGTCGCTGTTGTCAATGCGGCAATTGATCATGGTATCAATGTACCTGAAGATATGCAGGTTGTTGGTATGATGGATACAAGTTATGCGACTATTTGTCGTCCACCTCTTACTACTATTCATGTACCTGTATATGATATGGGTGCTATCGCAATCAGACTTCTTACAAAGATTTTAAATCATGAAGAAATTGATGAAGCAGAAGTGCCAATGCACTATGCATTCATCAAGCGTGATACAACTAAATAACGAAAGAAGGATGCTGAGGCATCCTTTTTTACTGGTTTAGATTGTGCTAAAATAGTATCGGTCATTATAATTACTGGGAGGATTATATATGCTTAAAAATCAGTCTGATACTGCAAATGTATTACGAGAAAGAAGTAAACTCAATAAGCGCTTGGCTTATGAAGGTTTACTTGTTGGTATCGTGTCAGGTGCTGTCTGTATCGTTTATCGTCTTGTTTTATCAAATGCAGAATCTATTTATTTTACTATAAGGGACTTTGTCGCACATAACGTGTCTTATTGGCCTTTGTGGATCATTGGCCTTATTGTATTAGGTCTTATTATTTCAATCTTTTTAAAGTGGGAACCTATGATTGGAGGCTCTGGTATTCCACAGCTAGAAGCAGAAGTACAGGGACGTATTGATGAATGCTGGTGGAGAGTCTTACTTGCAAAGTTCTGTGCTGGTGCACTTGCACTTGTAGGTGGCTTATCATTAGGGAGAGAAGGTCCAAGTATCCAGCTAGGTGGTATGGTTGGTAAAGCTCTTGCGAAAAAAGGAAAACGTGTAAAAACGGAAGAACGTTATTTAATGACAGCAGGTGCCGCAGCAGGCTTATCAGCCGCATTCAATGCACCTCTTGCAGGTATCATGTTTGCTTTGGAAGAAGTTCATAAGAACTTCTCTACAAGTGCACTTGTTTCTGTGATGATTGCATCTATTACTGCGGATTTCTTAAGTAGAAATATCTTTGGTTTATCACCTACTTTAGCTTTCTCAATCAAAGAAACATTCCCTTTAAAGAATTATATCTGGGTTATTATTCTCGGTATTATCGCTGGCGTATTAGGTGCTTTCTATAATAAGGTTACAATGGGAACTATTAAACTTTATAAGAAAACACCATTCTTAAAGAAACATCAAAGAGTCATTATACCTTTAGTGTTATCTGGAATTCTTGGATTCTATTGTCCACTTGTCATGGGTGGAGGACATAAACTTGTAGAATATCTCAATGAACCAAATCTTGTTTTATCTACTCTTGTCTTATTATTTATATTAAAATTACTTATTTCATGTGTTTCATTTGGATCAGGTGCTGCGGGAGGAATCTTCTTCCCACTACTCATTCTTGGAAGTCTCATTGGTGCAAGTGTAGGTAAGATTGCTATTATGTGTGGTGTTCCATCTGAGTATTTTATGAACTTCATTATTATGGCAATGGCTGCTTACTTTAGTGCTATTGTAAGAGCACCGATTACTGGTATTGTGCTTATTGCGGAAATGAGTGGAACTTTAAAGATGCTTCTACCAATTTCACTTGTGTCATTTGTTTCTTATTATGTAGCCAATCTTTTACATAGTGAACCGATTTATGAAAGTCTTTTAACAAATCTTTTAAACAATCAGCCTTATCATTCTATGGACGAATATGCAGATAGTAAGGAACTCATTGGCTATACAGTTGGTTTTGGTTCAAATGCCTGTGATCACTATATTAAAGATTTACAACTTCCACGTCGTAGCTTAATTGTTTCCGTTATTCGTGGTGGAGAAGAAATTATTCCAAAAGGGGATACAAAGCTCATATCAGGAGACCGTATTATTGTCTTAGTAGATGCATTCCATCTTGATGAAACGAAGCTGATGTTGGAAAGTGTCTTCACAAGCTGATATTGACAAACATCATGATTTCATGTAGACTTTTAGTTGCGATGAAAAAGACAAGTAATTCATATGCGCTGGTTTAGAGAACTTATGGCTGGTGAAAATAAGAGCAGCAGTATGAATGAATACACTTTGGAGCTTCTAGATGCAAAGTCTAGACGGTGAGTACACCGTTATCAACAAGAGAGCATGTCTTTGACATGAATAAAGGTGGTAACGCGAGAATTCGTCCTTTGGATGGATTCTCTTTTATATTATAGGAGGAAATTATGACATTTTATGATGAATTAGTGTGGCGAGGCCTCATTAAAGATGTAAGTTCTGAAGACTTAAAAGACAAATTAAATGCAGGAGGAATGACATTCTATATTGGTACTGACCCAACTGGGGATTCATTACATATTGGACATTTCTCATCTTTCTTAATGTCTAAGAGATTAAAGGATGCTGGGCATCATCCAATTCTTTTAGTCGGTGGTGCAACTGGACAGATTGGGGATCCGAAGCCAACAACTGAAAGACCAATGATCACAAAAGAACAGGTACAGCACAACTTTGACTGCTTAAAGAAGCAGGCTGAAGATTTATTCGGTTTTGAAGTAGTTAATAACTTGGATTGGTCTAAGGATTTAAACTTCATTGACTGGTTAAGAGATTATGGTAAATATTTCAATATCAACTACATGTTATCTAAGGATATTATCAAGAGAAGATTAGATGAAGGAATCACTTTCACTGAATTCTCTTATATGATCATGCAGGCAATGGACTTCTATTACTTACATGAAAATAAGGGCTGTGATTTACAGGTTGCTGGTCAGGACCAGTGGGGTAATATCACTGCAGGTATTGAATTAATTAGAAAGAAGACTGGTGATGAAGCATATGGATTCACTATGCCTTTACTTACTAAGAGTGATGGTACTAAGTTTGGTAAATCAGAAGGAAATGCAATCTGGTTAGACAGAGAAAAGACTTCACCATATGAAATGTATCAGTTCTTCATCAACAGTGAAGATAGCAAGGTTATTGATTACTTAAAATACCTCACTTTTTTATCTAAAGAAGAAATTGAAGCATTAGAAGAATCAAATAAGAATGAACCACACTTAAGAAAAGCACATAAAGCACTTGCGAAAGAAGTTATTACTTTCATTCATGGTGCAGATGCTTATGAAGAAGCTGTCAGCATTTCTGAAAAGTTATTCAGTGGTGATATCAAGAGCATGACTTATGAACAGGTTAAACAGTGCTTCAATGGTGTACCAAGTATTGATGTTACTGAAGATGAACAAATCTTAAATGTATTAGTAAAAGCAGGTGCTGCTTCTAGTAATCGTGAAGCAAGACAGTTCGTAAAAGGTGGAAGTGTTCTTGTAAATGGTGAAAAGGTCACTGATGAAAAGTTTGTTGTATCAAAAGACAATGCGTTTGGTGGTAAGGTGACTGTTATTAGAAGAGGTAAGAAGAAGTACTTCGTTATTAATCATATCTAAGCAGACAATAGTCTGCTTTTTTTAGGAAGGATGTGAGTAGATGGATGGTATTATTTTAATTAATAAACCACAGGGTATGACAAGTCATGATGTCGTTAATCGTGTGAGACGTATTATGCATACTAAAAAAGTAGGACATTGTGGGACTCTTGACCCTATGGCGACTGGTGTTTTAGTTATTGGTATTAATAAAGCCACTAAAGCAATGCAGTTTTTAATGAGTGAAGAGAAAGAATATCGTGCTACACTTAAACTTGGCAGTGCTACAGATACATATGATGCTGAAGGGAAGGTTTTAGAAACCAAGCCTTTTACTGGTTATGAGAATCTAGAAGAAGTATTATCATCATTTAAAGGAGATTCCATGCAGAAGCCTCCAATGTATTCAGCTATTAAAATTAATGGTAAGAAGCTCTATGAATATGCCAGAGAAGGTATAGAAGTAGAAGTTCCAGAAAGACCAATTACTATTTATAAACTTGATTTAGTCAATGCACATGATGATGAAATAACTATAGATGTTAAGTGCTCTAAAGGAACATATATCCGTTCTTTATGTGTAGATATTGGAAAAGCCTTAGGTTATCCTGCCTATATGACTGCATTAGTAAGAAATCAGTCAGGTCATTTTACAATCGATCAGGCAGTGACACTCGAAGAACTAGAAGAAAATAATGGACCAGTGATACCGTTAGAAGAAGTATTTTCTTTCTATGATTCAATGGTTGTAGATGAAAGAATTGTCATGACTGGTCAGAAAATCAAGAGTGATAAAGATCATAATGTAGCTATTTATTCAAAAGAAGGTAAATTACTTGCTATATATGGACCAGATGGAAAAGGCAATTTGAAGAGCCTCAGGGGGCTTTTCTAATGCAGGTCATAAAAATGGAAGAGGTACATTTAACAGAACCTCTTTCTCTTGCGATTGGCTTCTTTGATGGATTACATTTAGGTCATATGTCTTTGATTAATGAGGTATTGAAATATAAGGGAGAAACAAAAACGGCTGTTATGAGCTTTGACGTGCATCCTTTATGTGTTTTAAAGGGTGAAAAGAGACAATCAATTATCACTTTAGAAGAGAAAAAAGAACTTCTAGAAGAAATGGGTATTGATTATTTGCTTGTCATTCATTTTACTAAGGAAGTGGCAGCATTAAGTCCACAGGCATTTATTGATGAATACTTAAATAAGCTTCCTTTAAAAAGACTAGTATGTGGTTATGATTTCCATTTTGGAAATCATAATAGTGGCAGCATAGAAGACTTAAAGAAACAGTCATTTGAACTTATTGTGAAAAACGCTGTTATGTATAATGAAACAGAAAAAGTATCATCTACTCTTATTAAGAAACTGATGGATCAGGGAATGATTGAAGAAGTCAATACTTTACTTGATCGACCTTATAAGGTAAAGGGTACTGTTATTCATGGAAAACAGAGAGGTCGTTTGATTGGTTTCCCTACATTGAATATCGATTATGGTATGAAATACTTACCTAAAAGAGGGGTATACGGCACAATTGTAGAAATCAATCATCAACATTATATAGGTATGGCAAATATTGGGATGAATCCTACATTCAATGATATCAATCGTCTTTCATTAGAAGTCAACGTCTTTGATTTTGATGAAGATGTGTATGGTAAAGAAGTAGAGGTTACTTTCTATTTATATAAGCGTGAAGAAACTGTTTTTAATGGGTTAGAAGGACTAAAAACACAATTAACAGAAGACAGAAAATATTTAAGTCAGGTCATGAAAAAGTATTTGACTTTATATAAAAATAATGTACAATAGTCATTGCAACAATGTCTAGGATATTTGTACCTCTTACATCTAGCTTGGATATTGCGAAGAATATAATTTAGGAGGAAAACATAATGTTAACTAAAGAAGAAAAAGCTAAGATCATGGCTGAATATGGTCGCGTAGAAAAGGATACTGGTTCTCCAGAAGTTCAGATCGCATTATTAACTGCTGATATCAACAAGTTAAACGGTCACTTCAAACAGCATCCAAAGGATAATCATTCTAACAGAGGTCTTTTAAAGAAGATTGGTAAGAGAAGAGACTTATTAAAGTATCTTAAGAATGAAGATCTTGACAGATATACAGCTTTAACTGATAAGTTAGGATTAAGAAGATAAGAAATAAAAGCCCTATGGGGCTTTTTTTCATGTCTCTATCAAATAATTGTTTGTGTAATAGTTGATTTATGATATAATTTTGAAGAATATGAGGTGAATTTATGGCAAAACAAATTTTTAGTATGGATTTCTATGGTAAGAAAATCCAGGTTGAAGTCGGTGAAATGGCTAAACAGGCAAACGGCTCTTGTTTAGTAAGATATGATGATACAGTCGTTCTTTCAACAGCATGTGCTGGGAAAGAACCAAAAGATGTAGATTTCTTCCCATTAACAGTAACTTATGAAGAAAAACTATATTCTGTAGGTAAGATTCCAGGTGGATTCTTAAAGCGTGAAGGCCGTCCTAGTGAACATGGTACATTAACTGCAAGAATGATTGACAGACCTATCCGTCCATTATTCGCAGATGGTTTTAGAAATGAAGTACAGGTTGTTAATACTGTACTATCAGTGGATCAGGAAGCTACTCCAGAAATGGCAGCCATGCTTGGTGCATCTATCGCTCTATGTATTTCTGATATTCCATTTAATGGTCCAATTGCTGGTGTTAACGTAGGTTTAATTGATGGTGAATTTACTGTTAATGCAGGACCTGAAGATATGGCTAGAAGTGAAATTAACCTAGAAGTAGCAGGCACAAAGGATGCTATTAACATGGTTGAAGCAGATGCAAAAGAAGTAGATGAAGAAACAATGTTGAATGCATTGATGTTCGGTCATGAAAAGATTAAGGAATTAATCGCTTTCCAGGAACAGATTGTAGAAGCTGTTGGTAAGGAAAAGATTGATGTTCCACTATTCGCATTAGATGAAAATATTGTGTCTAGCGTAGAAGCTATGGCTAAGGAAGAAATGATCAAGGCTATTTCTATTCCTGGTAAGCTTGAAAGATATGCTGCTATTGATGAATTAGATGCTAAGGTTGTAGAATCTTTTGAAGAAAAAGAATATGTAACTGTTGAAGAACATGATAAGACAATTAAACAGGTTAAGATGGTTCTTGGCGATCTTGAAAAAGAAGAAGTAAGACGTTTGATTACTGAAGAAAAGGTAAGACCTGATGGTCGTAAAGTAGATGAAGTACGTCCATTAGATGCACAGGTAGATTTATTACCACGTGTACATGGTTCAGCTATGTTCACTCGTGGTGAAACTCAGGTATTATCTGCCTGCACACTTGGTGCATTAGGTGAAGTACAGAAGATTGATGGTCTTGGAATGGAAGACCAGAAACGTTTCATGCATCACTATAACTTCCCACCATATTGTGTAGGTGAAACAGGAAGAATGGGTTCTCCAGGTAGAAGAGAAATTGGTCATGGTGCTTTAGGTGAAAGAGCCTTAAGACAGGTTATTCCTTCTGAAACAGAATTCCCATATACAATCAGAGTTGTTGCTGAAGTATTAGAATCTAACGGTTCTTCTTCACAGGCTTCAATTTGTGCATCAACTATGGCTTTAATGGCTGCAGGTGTTCCAATTAGTAATCCAGTGGCTGGTGTCGCTATGGGTCTAGTTAAAAAAGGCGAAAACTATACAATCTTAACTGATATCCAGGGTATGGAAGACCATCTTGGTGATATGGACTTCAAGGTTGCAGGTACAAAGAACGGTATCTGTGCATTACAGATGGATATCAAGATTGATGGTATTACTAAAGAAATTTTACAGGAAGCATTAGCTCAGGCAAAGGTTGCAAGAGGACAGATCATGGACTGCATGATGTCAGCAATCAGTGAACCTAGAGATCACTTAAGCCCATATGCTCCTAAGGTTGCTATGATGAAGATTGAACCTGAACAGATTAAAGATGTAATCGGTAAGGGTGGAGATATGATCAATAAGATTATTGCTGAAAGCGATAATGTTAAGATTGATATTGATGATGAAGGTAATGTTACTATCTATCATTACTCTCAGGAAGCGATTGACCATGCAATGGGTATGATCAAGGATTTAACTAGAAAAGTAGAAGTAGGCGAAATCTTTGATGGTAAGGCTGTAAGAGTTGAAGAAAAGTATGCATTTATTGAATTATTCCCTGGTACAAATGGATTCTTACATGTAAAAGATGTTGCTTGGGATAGAACAAATAAAGTTGGCGATGTAATCAAGCTTGGCGATACAGTAAAGGTTAAAGTAACTCAGATTACTGATAAGGGTGTGAATGTTTCTAGAAAAGCATTATTACCAAAACCAATCGTTAAACATGATGCACCTGCTGAGGAAAAGAAATAATGAAAATTATTCTTGCAAGTACTTCTCCTAGACGAAAAGAACTGCTTGAAAGAGAAGGCATTGATTTTATTATCGATGCCTCTTCTATTACTGAATATCTTGATTCTTCTCTAGAAATAGAAGAAAGACTTAAGAAACTCGCATATGATAAAGGTATTTCTATTCATGAGAAATATCCTGATGATGTTGTAATCAGTGCGGATACAACAATCTATCATAATGGAAAGATTATCGGTAAAGCTCACAGTGCTCATGAAGCAAGAGAAATTCTTGAATCATTAAGTAGTGATACACATAGTGTGTTTACATCAGTGGCTGTGTTCTATAAAGATCAGGTTTGTACATTTGTAGATGAAACAAAAGTTACATTCAAGAATATCAGTGATATGATTGATGATTATCTTTCTATTGATGAGTGGCAGGGTAAAGCTGGCGCTTATGCGATTCAGGGTGTTGCAGGAAAATTCATTGAAGAAGTGCAGGGAGATATTGATAACGTCATCGGGCTCCCAGTAAAGCATGTAATAGAAGTCATTGAAACTTTGACTAAGAAGCCATTATAGGCTTCTTTTTTTATGCTTATATGTAAGCGCTTCATATTTATATTGAAAACGCTAACAGTTTAATTTATAATAGAGAGCGGGATTTACATAAGACAAACTATTAAATGTCAATAAATAGTTAAATT
>NZ_FR898811.1:0-71675 GCF_000437715.1 Catenibacterium sp. CAG:290 | reverse complement strand
AAAATATACAAAACTTATTGAAGAATTAAGAGAAATCGGTAAGGTTGTTGGAAAGGAAATCTAAAATGAAATTAAATGTAAACTTAGGAAAAGACAGTTATCCTATATATATTGAACAAGGTATCTTAAATAAAACAAAAGAACTAATTTCCCAGGTCTTCACAGGTGCGAAAATCGTTATTGTCTCTGACGATAACGTTTTTCCACTTTATGGAGAACAGATAGTCAATCAGTTAAAAGATACTTATGAAGTCTCTACAGTAGTCATTCCTCATGGAGAACCATCTAAGAGATTTGATATTTTACCTTCTATCTATTCACAATTACTAGAAGCTAAGATTACAAGAACTGATTTACTTATTGCGCTAGGTGGAGGCGTTATTGGTGATTTAGCTGGATTTGTGGCAAGTACTTATATGCGTGGTATTAAGTTTGTACAGATTCCTACTTCATTATTATCACAGGTTGACTCTTCAGTAGGTGGTAAAGTGGCTGTAGATTTACCTGAAGGAAAGAACTTAGTCGGTGCTTTTAAACATCCATTACTTGTTCTTATTGATCCACTCACTCTTAAAACATTAGATCCTCATTTTATTACTGATGGTATGGGAGAAGTCATTAAATATGGCTGTATCAAGGATAAAGAACTATTTGATCAATTAGCTGGTTATAGAGACTTTAATGATCTTTATAAAGACATTGATGAAATCATCTATAAATGTGTAGATATCAAAAGAGATGTTGTAGAAAAGGACTTATATGATTTTGGTGATCGTTTATGCTTAAACTTTGGTCATACTATTGGACACTCAATCGAGCAACATTTCCATTATGAAAAATATTCTCATGGTGAAGCAGTAGGAATCGGTATGGTAGCTATCACGCGTATCGCAGAACTTAAAGGCTTATGTGAACAAGGCACTACAAAACGTATAGAAGAAGCCTTAAGTCACTATAACCTTCCTACTCATGCCAATGTCCCTACAAAAGAACTACTTAAAGCCATTGATCTAGATAAGAAAAACATCAATTCAACACTATCTTTTGTTTTACTTAAAACAATAGGAGAGTATTATGTACATAAGGATCAGAAAGAGATGATTCTGGAAGTAGAGGACATATAATGACAAAAATCACTATTACACCAAAAACACTTCAAGGAACAATTGCGGTTCCCCCTTCTAAATCATTAGCCCATCGTGCTATTATCTGTGCTGCCCTCGCACCAGGTATGAGCCGTATTAGCGGTATTGATTACTCAGAAGACATTGAAGCCACAATAGAAGGTATGAAAGCCTTAGGTGCTATTATTAAACAGGAAGGCAATACTTTAATTATTGATGGTTCTATTACTTTAGGACTAGGAAGAGTAGAAATAGATGCCCATGAATCAGGTTCTACATTACGTTTCTTAATGCCTTTATCATTAGTTAACTTTTCTCGTGTACATTTTGTAGGTAAAGGAAAACTTGGACAAAGACCACTTGATGTATACTATGATATCTTTGATAAACAAAAGATTGCATACCTTAGAAAAGACTCAGAACGTTTAGATGTTATTCTAAATGGTCAGCTTCATTCAGATATATTTGAAGTACCAGGTAATGTTTCTTCACAATTTATCAGTGGTTTATTATTCACTTTACCTTTATTAAAGGGTGATTCTTTAATTAAAATCACTACACCATTAGAATCTAAAGGTTATATTGACTTAACACTTGATATGTTAGAAAAGTTTGGTATTGAAATTATTAATCATGATTATCAGGCATTTCAGATCCGTGGTAATCAGAACTATAAGCCATGTGATTACAATGTAGAAGCAGACTTCTCACAAGCTGCTTTCTATCTAGTTGCTGATTTACTAGGAAGTGATATTACACTTACTAATCTTAATATGCACTCATCACAAGGTGATAGAGCTATTTTAGATATTATGGAACAGATGGGTGGAGAAATTGTAGAAACAAGTGCGGGTATTAAAGTAGTCTGCGATAAAATCAAACCTGCCACTATTGATGCTTCACAATGTCCAGATTTGATGCCTGTTGTATCAGTGGCTTGTGGTGTTGCAGAAGGGACATCACACATTATTAATGCATCACGTTTACGTATTAAAGAATGTGACCGTCTGACTGCTTCTGTAGAACTATTAAAAGCTGCTGGTATTGATGCAGTTGAAGAAGAAGACAGCATGACCATTGTTGGTTCTGATTCTTATAATAGTGCAGAAGTAACAAGCTCTAATGATCATCGTATGTGTATGGCTGAAGCTATTTTGTCTACACGTGCCAATGGTCCAATTACTATTGATGATAAGGATTGTGTTAAGAAGAGCTATCCAGGCTTCTTTGAAGACTTCACATCTCTAGGTGGTGAATATCATGAGTGCTAATTGGGGACATCATATCGAATTATCTTTATTTGGTGAAAGCCATGGGAAGGCTATTGGTATCACAATAGGTAATCTTCCTGCTGGTATTAAGCTAGATATGGATGCCATTAATAAGGATATGCAAAGACGTGCGCCAGGTAAGAACCTAATGAGTACACAAAGAAAAGAAGCAGACGAAGTAGAAATACTCAGTGGTGTATTAGATGGTTATACAACAGGTGCACCACTATGTGGAATTATTAAAAATACATCCCAGCATTCTAAAGACTATTCTTATTTAAAGGATAATATGCGTCCAGGACATTCAGATTATCCTGCTTATATTAAATATAAAGGCTTTAATGATGTGAGAGGAGGAGGACACTTCTCTGGAAGACTTACAGCACCAATTGTTTTTGCAGGTGCTATCGCAAAACAGATCTTAAAAGAAAAAGGTATTCATGTCGGTGCACATATTCTTTCTATTAAAGATGTGAAGGACACGCATTATCCTTTAGATATTTCTCCATCTTACTTAGAAGAATTAAATCAAAAAGACTATCCTGTTATTCATGATGATGTCTATGCTTTAATGCAGGAAACAATCGAAGAAGCGAGAAAAGAAGGCAATAGTGTAGGTGGAAAGATTGAATGTGCTGTCACTGGACTACCAGCAGGAGTTGGAAATCCATTCTTTGATAGTATTGAAGCCCATTTATCACCATTACTCTTTAGTATTCCTGCAGTTAAGTCAGTTTCATTTGGTGATCTAGATGATATTACTCTACTTAAAGGATCAGAAACAAATGATGCCTACTATTATGAAGGAGAAGAAGTGAAAACTTCTACAAACCATAATGGTGGCATTACAGGTGGTATTTCTAATGGGATGCCATTACTCTTTACGGTAGGTATTAAACCAACCCCATCTATTTCCTTGAAACAGAATACAATCAATGTGAAAACACATGAAAATACAGAATTAGAAATCGTAGGAAGACATGATCCATGTATCATTCCTCGTGCGATTGTCGTTGTAGAAGCTATGGCAGCACTAGGTGTATTAGATATGCTGGAGGCACTATGAAAGATTTAAAAACATGTCGAGAAGAAATAGATGCAATCGATAAGGAAATTATTGCCTTATTTGAAAAACGTATGCATGTTGCTAAGGATGTTATTACATATAAATTAGCGCATGATATGCAGATCTTCCAGAAGGATAGAGAAAAAGAAGTTATCCAAAAGAATGTGGATCGTCTAGAAGATAAGTCTCTTGAAGCCTATGCGAAAACGTTTGTTCAGGATACAATGAACTTATCTAAAAGCTATCAGTCTACTTTTATTCCTTTAAAGAAATATGAAGCGACTGAACTTATAGAAAACTTTAAAGTAGGTTACCAAGGTGTTCCAGGATCTTTTTCTAATCAGGCTTTGAATTGCTGGTTTGGAGACATTGAAGGCATCAACTATCCTCACTTTGAAGATGTCTATCAGGCATTAGAAAAAGGTGAAATAGACTATGGTGTACTCCCTTTAGAAAATTCTTCTACAGGTGCTATTAATGATAACTATGACTTACTTACTCAATATGGCTTTTATATTGTAGGTGAGCAGTCTATCACAATAGATCAGAACTTGCTTGGTATCAAAGGAGCCACTTTAGAAGATATCAAAGATGTCTATAGTCATGTGCAGGGCTTAAAACAGACTTCTGAATTCTTAAATGCACATCATATTGAAGGTCATGACTATCTCAATACAGCTGCAGCTGCTAAGTATATCAGTGAAGCACAGGATAAACATATCGGTGCCATTGCCTCTAGTGAAGCAGCTAAACTCTATAATCTTGATATTATTGCCAAGGCAATACAAAATGATCAAAGCAATCATACACGCTTTATCATTATCGCAAGACAATATGAAATCAGACCATCTGCCAATCGTATCAGCATGGTCTTCACAGTCAATCATGAAGTCGGTGCTCTTTATGAAGTTATGAGAGTTGTAAAGGAACATAACATCAACATGGCTCGCATTGAATCAAGACCACTCCCATTATCTCCATGGGAATACTATTTCTATTTAGATATAGATGGCAACTTGAATCAAGATCATGTCCAGCGTGCTTTACAGGAAATCAAAACATATACCAATACATTTAGAATGATTGGTAACTATAAAAGGAAGGAATCATGAAAAATATCGTTTTAATTGGAATTATGGGCAGTGGTAAAACAACATTTGGGAAAATTCTTTCACAAAAAACAGGTCATGAAATGATTGACCTTGATGATTATCTTGTGAATCGCTTTAATATGTCCATTCCAGATATGTTCGCGATTTCTGAAGACTATTTTAGAAATAATGAAACAACATGCTGTAAAGAAGTATCTGAGTTAGAAGGAAAGATCATCTCTACTGGTGGTGGGGTGATTAAAAGACCTGAAAACATTGCATATCTAAAGAAGAATGGTGTTGTTTTCTATATTGACCGTCCAATTGAAGATATTGTGAAGGATGTCGATCCAAGTGGCAGACCCTTGTTAAAGGATGGCCCAGACAAACTCTATGCCTTAGATAAAGAGCGTAGAGATAAATATATGTCTTCATGCGACTATCATATTATAAATGATGGTTCACTTGAAAAAGTCATAGATACCATTCTAGATATCATGAAGAAATACGATAAATCCCCATTATAAGGGGATTTTTTTATTTGCATAAAGTGTAAATATATACTATAATAGGGCTTTGTTTCGAGAGGAGAAAAGAATGGAAAAATTATTTCACTTAAAAGAACATGGGACAAATGTTAAGACTGAAATACTCGCTGGTATTACAACTTTCCTAGCAATGGCCTATATTCTTGCAGTCAACCCTGCTATTCTAGGACAGGCACACATGAGTCATCAAGGTGTCTTCCTTGCGACTGCAATCTCTGCAGGTGTCGCAAGCATCTTTATGGGATTAATGGCAAACTACCCAGTCTCTCTTGCACCAGGGATGGGGGTTAACGCATTATTCACTTATACAATTGTAGGACAGATGGGATTGTCACCTGAAGGCGCATTAGCCTGCGTATTTGTATCAGGTATCATCTTTGTCATCATTACAGTAACAAACATCCGTCGTATGATTATTAATGCGATTCCTGCACAGTTAAAGCTTGCGATTGGTGCAGGTATTGGGTTCTTTGTTGCGTTCGTAGGTTTAAAGAATGCAGGTATCGTAGTGGCAAGTGAATCTACATTTGTAGCACTAGGAAACTTTAAGGATCCAACAGTAGTACTTGCTTTATTTGGAATCATCATCACATTAGTATTATTAGTAAAGAATAAGCCAGCAGCCGTATTTTATGGCTTAATCATTACTGCGATAGTTGGTGTTGTATTTGGTTCAATTTTTGGATTAAAAGGTATGCCACAGTTACCTTCTAAACTTGTATCAGTGAACTTTGATTTCAGTTTAGTAGGCGCTTTTGCAAGAGGCTTCAACGAAATGTTCACTCATCCACAGTGTATCGTTGCAATTTTCTCATTATTATTCGTAGACTTCTTTGATACAGCTGGTACATTAGTAGCTGTTGCATCTAAAGCTGATTTGATTGATGAAAATGGTGAATTAGTGAATGTTGAACGTGCATTACTTGCAGATGCTGTAGGTACTGTATTTGGTTCAATGATTGGTACTTCTACAGTGACATCTTTCGTAGAATCTACTTCAGGCGTTGGAGTAGGAGGACGTACTGGCTTGACATCATGTACAACAGGAATCTGTTTCTTATTAACAGTATTCTTCTATCCAGTATTATCTATGATCACTGATGCAGTCACTGCCCCAGCTTTAGTTATTGTTGGTATCTTAATGGCGTCACAGTTAAAGGATATCAAGTGGGATAACTTGATCTTTGCGGCAAGTGGTTTTGTGACTATCATCTTTATGATTCTTGGATATTCAATTAGTAATGGTATCGCATTAGGATTTATCGTGTATGTTATCAGCATGATTGCGACAGGTCAGGCTAAAGACATCAACAAGATGGTCTGGGTACTATTCTTACTATTTATCGCATATTTCGCATTCTTAATCTAAAACCAGCATTGCTGGTTTTTTCTTTTGTTCATATACTGTTTTTAAAACGTGAGTATAATAATACTCAAAGGAGTGAGAAAAAATGAATGATTTAATGAAAACCCCTAAAATGACACCAAGAATACAGTCCACATTAAAACATACTGTAGAAGTACCAGAAGTGATGTACAAAGCCAGTGGTATTAATGTGAATGGAAGACGTATAAAAAGTTTATTGTTTAGTACGGATGTTGCACTCATTGCGAATAATAACGCTGATGCCATCCTCTCTGTTTATCCTTTTACACCTACTATTCAGATTACTAATGCGATTATCGGAGTCGCTAGACAACCAGTCTTTGTAGGAGTAGGTGGAGGAACTACCAATGGTGCAAGAGTATTCAAGATTGCCTTAGATGCAGAATTACATGGTGCAGCTGCTGTTGTACTCAATGCTCCTGTACATACAGAAATGATTAGAGAATTGTCACGTTTAGTAGATATTCCTATTGTTTTAACTGTAGTATCACTAGATGAAGACTTAGAAGAACGTATGTTACATAGTGGCGCAAAAATCATTAATGTATCTGGTGGAAAACAAACAGTAGAGATCGTCAAGGCACTACGCGCTATTGATAAGGATTTTCCAATTATTGCGACAGGTGGACCAACTGAAGACACAATTAAAGAAGTCATTGAAGCAGGTGCGAACGCAGTGACATTTACCCCTCCTACAAGTGCTGAAATATTCAAGGGTATGATGGAAAACTACCGTGAACAGATGAAGAAGTAGAAATACTTCTTCTTTTTTATACAAAGAAGAAGTATTTGTATATCCCATTTATGATTATTTGTGTTATCATGTGGACAAATGCATAAAGGAGGAATAAAATTTGAAACAATATCTAGATATGTGTCGATATATCCTAGAACATGGAGAAGACCGTCCTGACCGCACAGGGACTGGTACACGTTCTGTATTTGGATATCAGACACGCTATGATTTACGTGAAGGATTTCCTCTTCTT
This sequence comes from Catenibacterium sp. CAG:290, assembly GCF_000437715.1. Taxonomy (NCBI): domain Bacteria; kingdom Bacillati; phylum Bacillota; class Erysipelotrichia; order Erysipelotrichales; family Coprobacillaceae; genus Catenibacterium; species Catenibacterium sp. CAG:290. The sequence goes on along the minus strand of NZ_FR898811.1, from coordinate 64,199 downwards.
ACTACTAAGAAGATGTATTTACGTCCTATTGCGGAAGAACTATTATGGTTTATCAAAGGTGATACAAATATCAAATATCTTGTAGACCGTAATGTGAAAATATGGAATGAGTGGCCTTATGAAGACTTTAAGAAGAGTGAAGACTTCAATGGTGAAACATTAGAAGAATTTGTAGAAAAGATCAAGAATGATGATGAATTTGCGAAGAAACATGGTAATTTAGGTCCAGTTTATGGCGCACAGTGGCGTAACTTCAATAATGAAGGCACTGACCAGTTAGTAAAGCTAATTGATTCTTTAAAGAATAACCCATTCTCTAGAAGACATATTATTTCTGCATGGAATCCTAGTCAGGTAGATAAGATGGCTTTACCACCATGTCATACACTTATGCAGTTTTATGTATCTAGTGATCAGAAGTATTTAAGCTGTCAGTTATACCAGAGAAGTGCTGATACATTCTTAGGTGTTCCATTTAATATTGCATCATATGCCTTACTTACATGTATGCTTGCACAAGTATGTGGCTATGAACCAAAAGAATTCATTCATACTATTGGTGATGCGCATATTTATAAGAATCACTTTGATGTAGTTAAGACTCAGATTGAAAGAGAACCACTTCCTCTTCCTCATCTTGTATTAAATAAAGACATTGATAATCTATTTGATTTTAAGATTGAAGATATCAAGCTAGAAGGTTATCAGTCTCATGGTCCATTGAAAGGTAAGGTCAGTGTATGATTACTATTATTGTCGCAGCTGATCAAAATAATCTCATTGGGAAAAAGGGAACAGACAATGGGATGCCATGGCACAATAGTGAAGACTTTAAACGCTTTAGAAGTACAACACTCAATCATACATTATTAATGGGGAAAACAACTTACCAGGCAATAGGTAAACCATTACCTAAACGTCATACTATTGTACTTTCTCATAATTTTGAAGATGATAGAGTAGAAGTAGTGGATGATTTAGTAGGCACTATTAAAGCTTTTAAAGAACGCGGTGAAGACCTCTTTATTTCTGGTGGTGCTTCTGTATATAAACAGGCACTTCCATATTGTGATCAGATTCTTTTATCACGTATTCCTGGTGATTATACAGGAGAAACATATTTCCCTGACTTTTCTGAATATAACTATCGTCTCGTAGAAGAAAAGCCATTTGAGACATTTACACTAGAAATCTATCAAAAATGAAAAGACTTATATTAATTGTGCTTCGTTTTTTCTTTGAATTACCCGTACTGATCTTCCAGTTAAAACATATCAAGAAGCATAAGGATATGATTCCTTTTGAAGAACGTATTGACTGGACAAGAAGACTTTTAAAGAAAGCAACTAAAAGAGCACGTGTTAATCTAACTATTACAGGTACAGAATATCTTCCTGAAACAGGTGGTTTCTTTGTAGCTCCAAACCATCAGGGATTATTTGATATCCTTGCATTATTTGACAGTATTGAACGTCCTTTCAAGATTGTCTTTAAAAAAGAACTATTAGATGTTATCTTCTTAAGAGATGTGGCTGAATTCATGGAATATCCTGCCATTGATCGTACAAACTTAAGAGCTTCTATGAAGCTTATGAGACAGGTTAAAAAGGAAATGTCTGAAGGTATCCCTTATGTGATCTTCCCAGAAGGAACACGTTCTAAAAAGGGAAATGAATTATTAGAATTCAAGGGTGGTTCATTTAAACCAGCTATGGATGCACAGGTGCCAATTATTCCATGTGTCATGCATAACTGTTTTAAAGTATTAGACAGTAATTCTATTAAGAGAGTTGATTGTGGTATTCATTATCTATCACCAATTCCTTATGAAGAATATAAGGATATGAACAGCGTAGAAGTAGCTAATCTTGTACAATCAAGAATACAGACTAAAATGGCTGAACTCGAAGAACGTGCTTAGGCATGTTCTTTTTTTATGAAACTATAAATAGAAGGGATAATTTGGTATAATGAGTGAACAAGGAAGGAGAGGATACTATGTTTGGACACTTACAGATTAAAAGTGCTTATAGCTTTCAGGAGAGTACAATACTTATTCAATCTCTTATCGATAACGCAAAATCAAAGCATATCCAGGCTCTTGCCTTAACAGATGATAATAACATGTATGGGGCCTATGAATTCTATGAAGCATGTACAAAAGCTTCAATTAAACCAATACTAGGTGTGAATGCCTCTATTATGTTTAATGATGATTTAATACATTTATTACTTTATGCACGTGATGATGTTGGTTATAAAGATTTAGTACGTATTGTGAGTGATATTAATCTCAATGAGAATAAAGCTATCACATTGAAAGCTTTATCCAACTATCGTGATCATCTTTATATTGTTTCTCATGAATATGAAGATAGACTCATCGAACAAGAAGCAACAAGTAAAGAAGATTTATTAACACATGCACAAACAGAACGACCAGTAATGAGCTTTATAAAGACTATGAAGAGTCTTTTTGGTGCCTCTTATCGTATTATGATTGTAGAAGATGGGATAAAAGGACATTCACTTCGTAACCAAACACTTATTAAATATGCTCAATTCTTAGATATTCCATGTATCTGGGGAAATGATGTGCGTTACTTGCATTCTCATGATGCTTTCACATTAGATTTATTACAAGCTTCTAAAAAAGGAGAAGTTTTGAATAAGGATCATGAACCGCTTACAACTGACCGTTACTTAAAATCAGAAAAAGAAATCAGAGAGATATTTGGGCATTATCCAGATATTATTAAAAATACAGAAGAAATCATTGATAACTGTTACGGGTCTATCCAAAATGCAGAAAATGGTCTTCCTCACTACAAAACACCTACAGGTGATAGTGGGGCATATTTAAGACATTTATGTATTAAAGGACTTAAACAACGCTTTAAAAATCAGCCTATCACAGATGACTATAAAGATCGTTTACTCTATGAATTAAAAACTATTCATACAATGGGTTATGATGATTATTTTTTGATTGTATTTGATTATGTACAATATGCAAAGAAACATGGTATACTCGTAGGCCCAGGAAGAGGATCTGCCGCAGGCTCGCTTGTTGCCTATTGTTTAGGTATCACAAATATTGATCCATTAAAATATGATCTGCTCTTTGAACGTTTCTTAAATCCAGAAAGAGTATCCATGCCAGATATTGATGTAGATTTCCAGGATGATCGTCGTGATGAAGTCATTCAATATGTATGTGATAAATATGGACATGATCATGTGGCTCAGATTGTCGCTTTTTCTACCTATGGTCCTCGTGTTGCGATAAAAGATATAGGAAAAGTGATGGGAATCCCCTTACCAAGACTAGAAATGATTGCGAAGATGGTTCCTACTGCCCCTAAACATCGTAAAAGTATTACTGAAGTTTATTCTACAAGTGCTTCATTCCAGGATATGATTCAAAAAGATCCAGTTCTTTCACGTCTTATTGCGCCTATGAGCTTAGTAGAATATTTACCACGTAATATTACTATGCATGCAGCTGGTGTTGTCTTATCCTATGAACCATTAAGAGATGTAGTCCCTTTAGTTGTTGGTCCTAGTGATATGATCATGAGTCAGTACTCTAAGGACTATATTGAAAAAACAGGACTCCTTAAGATGGACTTCCTAGGCTTAAAGAACCTCACTATGATTGACTATATTATGAAGGATATTGAAAGAAAATTAGGGAAAACATTCTCTATTAATACAATACCTCTTAATGATGCACGTACTTATCATCTTATTTCTCGTGGAGATACAACAGGTGTTTTCCAATTAGAATCAAGTGGTATGCGCTCATTACTTAAGAAGATGAAACCTGAATGTTTTGATGATATCGTTGCAGCTATTGCCTTATATAGACCAGGTCCAATGGAAAATATTCCCCTTTATCTCGAGGGTAGAAAGAATAAAAACAATATTACTTATTTGCTTAAAGAACTAGAACCTATTTTAAAATCTACCTATGGTATTATGATCTATCAGGAACAGATTATGCAGATTGCCCAGGTTATCGCTGGATTCTCTTTAGGACGTGCAGATATATTAAGAAAAGCTGTCTCCAGCAAAGATGAAAGCATGATGGCAGGTATGAAGGAAGAATTTATTAAAGGGGCTGTTAAAAAAGGCTTTAAAGAGGATGCTGTCACAAGGCTTTATCAGATGATAGAAAAGTTTGCGAACTATGGATTTAATAAGAGTCATTCTGTTGCTTATGGGTATGTGGCTTATCAATTAGCTTACTTAAAGGCTAATTATCCACTCTATTTCTTTGCATCTATCTTATCCAATGAATCAGGTTCTGCTTCTAGTAAGATGCGCACAATTGAAGAATCTAAACGCTATGGAGTTAAGATTCTTCCACCTTCTATCAATTACTCTTATTCACGTTTTATGGTAGAAGAAGGTGGTATTCGTTATTCATTAGTTTCTATTAAGAATGTAGGTTCTGCAGGTTATAAGATGATACTTAAAGAAAGAGAAAAAGGTCTCTTTAAAGATATGTATGATTTCTTAGCTCGTATACCTTCTCTTTCATCTAAGATGTTAGAAAGTTTAATAGATGCAGGGGCTTTTGATGAATTTAATAAAAATCGTGCCTATTTACGTAAGAATATTTCACTCATGATGGAGTATATACAATTAGGGGTCGATGAAAAACCAATCTTTGAAGAAGTCAGAGAAAATAAATTTGAACGTTTAGAAAGAGAAAAAGAAGTACTCGGACTTTATATATCTACACATCCTATTGTCTATGCAAAACAGAAGATTAAACATCCTTTAGTTAATCTCATAGATGTAGAAAACTATATGGATCGTACAATACCAGTTGTATGTTCTATTAGTTCAGTGCGTGCCATTGTAGATAAGAAAGGAAGAGAAATGGCTTTTATTGAAGGTCAGGATGAAACAGGACAGGTAGAATTTGTCTGTTTCTCTAACCAATATGAACGTTATAAGAATATATTTGAAAGAGGTAAGACTGTGGAAATGAATGTGCGTGTTCAATACCGTGATCGCTTATCTCTTATTATTAATCAAGTAAAGGAGTTATAAAATGGAAGAATTAATATTAATAGATGGGAACTCATTACTATTTAAAGCATTCTATGCCACTAGCTATACAGGTAACTATATGGTCAATCGTAATGGTATTCCCACTAATGGTGTCTATGGCTTTGCACGTATGGTGGAGAAGATCATCAGTACCAATCCGAAATATGTCATTGTCGCTTTTGACTATGGTAAGAAAACATTCCGTAATGAATTATTGGATACATATAAAGCGACACGAAAAGAAACACCACAGGAACTTGTTCCTCAATTTGCGCTTGCAAGAGAATACCTAACTGCTCATAACATCACTTGGTATGAAATAGAAGGCTATGAAGGGGATGATATCATCGGTACACTTGTAGACTTTGGTGAAAAGAATAACTTAAAAGTTTCTGTTTATACAGGAGATAAGGATGCCAATCAGTTGATTTCATCTCAGACTACAATCTATCGTACCGTTAAAGGTGTTACTGAACTTGATATTTATAATGAACAGACTTTACTTGATAAATATGGTTTAAAGCCAGATCAGTTTAGAGATTTCTTAGGACTCATGGGTGATAGTTCTGATAATATCCCAGGTATTAAAGGTGTTGGTGAAAAGACTGCATTAAAACTATTACATCAATATGGCACTATTGAAGGATTACAGGAACATCAGGATGAAATCAAAGGTAAGATGGGTGAAAAAATCAGAGCAGGTATGGAAGATGCCTTGATGAGTAAAAAAGTAGCCACAATACTAAGAGATATACCAATAGATGTAGATTTAGAAAAAGCCACATATCAGGGCTATGACTATGAAACACTCAAGTCATTCTATGAAAAATATGATATGAATTCTTTGATTAAATCTATGACTATTGAAGTAGCACCTAAAAAGGAATTGAAACTAGAAATAGTAGATCATATGCCTGAAATCACAAAGGACAGTGCTGTTTATCCTTCTATCTATGATACAAACTATCATCGTTCTATTATTCTAGGATATGGTATTTATAATGATGAACAGGCTTATTTCATCTCTTATGAAAATGCATTAAAGGATGAATCATTCTTAGCTTACTTAAAGGATGAAAATAAGAAAAAGTATGGCTATGATATCAAGAGTGCAGTCATTGGTTCTAGATGGAATGGAATAGAAATCAATGGTTATACATTTGACTTATCACTTGCTTCTTATGTCTTAGAACCAGCTATTAAAGAAGAACTCAAATATGTATGTACACATTTTGATTATGAAGGTGTGCAATATGATGAAGAAGTATTTGGGAAGGGTGCAAAGAAGCATATTCCAGAAGATGATATCTTAGCGAGTCATATTGTCTCTAAAGCCAAAGCTATTTATGAACTCAAAGATGTTGTCACTAAAGAATTAAAAGATAAAAATCAGTATGAACTATATGAAAACATTGAACTTCCTGTCACACGAATCTTGGGTGAAATGGAATTTGCGGGTACTGAAATAGACTTAAATGTATTAAAGGAAATGGATACAGCTTTTGATGAAACAATTGAAAAACTAGCCAATGATATCTATCGTATCTCAGGTACTACATTCAATATCTCTTCACCTAAACAATTAGGCCAGGTCTTATTTGAAGATTTAGGATTAAAGGGTGGTAAGAAGACAAAGACTGGTTATTCTACAAGTCAGGATGTCTTAGAAAAAATTATTGATGCCCATCCCGTTGTTCCATTAGTACTAGAATATAGAATGTTGACCAAACTCTCTTCTACATACTTAAAAGGACTACAGGAGCAGGTATTCCCAGACAACAAAATTCACACAATCTATAAACAGACTCTCACTCATACAGGACGTCTTTCTTCTGTAGATCCAAATTTACAGAATATTCCAGTTAGAAGTGAAGAAGGAAAACTCATTAGAAAAGCCTTTGTATCACATAATGGCTATCTTGTTTCATTTGACTATTCACAGATTGAATTAAGAATTCTTGCACATATGGCTCATGTCACTAATTTGATTGATGCCTTTAATCAAGGCAAAGATATCCATAGACATACTGCAGCTTTAGTATTTGGCGTAAAGGATGAAGAAGTCACTCCACAAATGCGTTCACAGGCAAAAGCCGTTAACTTTGGTATTATTTATGGTATGAGTGAATTTAGACTGTCTAAAGATATTGGTATGTCTATTTCTGAAGCAAGAGACTTTATTAATAAATATTTTGAAACATATCCAGAAGTAAAAACATATATGGATGAAGTTGTAGAAACATGTAAGAAACAGGGCTATGTCTCTACACTACTTAATAGAAAAAGATATATTCCTACAATCAATGATAAGAACTTTATGGTACGCCAGCAGGCGCAAAGATATGCAATGAATACACCAATTCAGGGAACAGGTGCTGATATTTTGAAGCTTGCGATGATTGAAGTAGATAAAGCACTTAAAGAAAAGAATCTTAAATCACAGATGATCTTACAGGTACACGATGAACTGATTTTTGATGTATTTGAAGATGAATTAGAAGAAGTCATGTCTTTAGTAAAAGAGAAGATGGAAAACTGCATTAAGATGGATGTCCCTCTTATTGTAGAAGGCAACTATGCCAAGAACTGGTGTGAATTAAAATAATGCCTGAATTACCAGAAGTAGAAACAGTACGAAGAACCTTAAAGAACTTCGTACTTCATAAAACAATAGACTCTATAGAAGTACTTTATCCACGTATTATTGATGGAGATGTAGAGACATTCGTCACTACACTCATTCATCAATCTATTTGTGATATAGACAGATATGGTAAATATTTGATCTTTATTTTAGATCATGATGCATTTATTTCTCATCTTAGAATGGAAGGGAAATACAATATAAAAATGAAAGATGAACCCTATGATAAACATGATCATATTATCTTTCATATGACAGATGGCACAGATCTTCGTTATAACGATACAAGAAAGTTTGGTCGTATGCAGTTAGTAGACAAGAATCACTATCGTGAAATACCACCACTTAATCGTTTAGGACAGGAACCGATGGAAGCTTCTTTTGATTACATCTATCCACGTATTCATCAAAGTCATCTGCCTATTAAACAATTGTTACTAGATCAATCTATTTTTACAGGGATTGGGAATATCTATGCGAATGAAATATGTTTTAGAATGGGTATGGATCCTCGTACAAGAGGAGACAGACTTTCAAAGAAACGTATTTTAGAATTAATAGAAGTATCCAGTACTATTTTGAAGGAAGCCATTGCCCAGGGTGGCACAACCATCCATTCATTTGATGCCAATGGCATCCATGGCTTATTTCAGGTTACTTTATCTGTTCATGCACAAACAACATGTTCAAAATGCAAGGGACCTATAAAAAAAATCACAATTGCAGGAAGAGGAACATATTACTGTCCTCATTGTCAGAAAAGGAGATATTAAATATGTTGAATTGGGGTGTAATAGGATTAGGAAGAATTGCCCAGAGATTCTGTGAGAGTCTCTCTCATTTTGATGAAGCATGCTTTTATGCAGGGGCATCACATAATCCAGAAAAAAGACAACAATTTAAAGAACTCTATCATCCAGAAAGACTCTATGATGATTATATGAAGTTACTAGAAGATGAAAATGTAGACATTGTCTATATCGCATTGCCACATGCCTCTCATTACAAGTATGCATTAGAAGCAATGAAACATCATAAAGCTGTTTTAGTAGAAAAACCAGCCACCTTGACAAGCAAAGAAATAAGAACACTTTGTGAGTACTCAGAAAAGAATCATGTCTTTTTTATGGAAGCCATGAAATCTAGATTTATTCCAATGATCAATCAAGTACATAAAGAAATAGAAAAAGGTATTATTGGAGATATTGTTTCTATAGAAAACCATTTCCAATCCATTGTATCTTATGATGAACATTCTTATATTTATGATCCAAAACAAGGTGGTGCATTATATGATACAGGTATATATAATATTGCGACTGTCTTAGATTTTGTGAAGAGTTCAGTTGTTTCTATTTCTAATGATGTGAAAGTAGAACATGGTGTAGATGTTCACGATTCGATTACTCTAGAATTTGAAAATGGTGTCAAAGCTTTTATGGAAGCGTCACTTGATGGACCAGTAAGAAAAGATATGATTATTACAGGTACTAAAGGGACTATCATACTAGATCCATTCTATCGTCCTACAAAAGCAGTTATTTCATTTAATGGTGAATCTTTTACAGGAGAAATCCCTTATGATATCGATGATTTCCATACTGAAATAGAAGCCTGTCATGAAGCTATTGCCTATATTAAGGTAGAAAGTGATCGTATGAGTCATCAGGATAGTATTGATTGTATAGAACTTATGGAACGTATTGGAGAAACAATATGCAGGTTATAGGACTCACTGGTGGTATTGCGAGTGGTAAAAGTACTGTCAGTTATTATCTGATTACTCATGGCTATGAAGTCATTGATGCAGATGATATCTCACGTCATGCCTTAGAACCGGGTACAGAGGCTTTTAAACAGGTTATAGAACATTTTCCTGTACTTACCGATGGAATTATTAATAGACAGAAACTTGCAGATATTATCTTTAATAATCAGAATGAAAAGAACTATCTAGAAGGCATCCTACATCCCTATATTAGAAGCGTCATTGTACAAAAAATCAAACAATCTAAAAACAACCTTGTCTTTATTGATGTACCATTACTCTTTGAAGCTGGCTGGGATGATTTATGTGATTCTACAATAGTGGTCAGTTGTGACAAAGAAACACAGATTCAAAGAGTCTTATCCCGTGACCATTGTACACGTACGCAGGCATTAGACCGTATTAGAAATCAGATGTCTTTAGAAGACAAAGAACAACGTGCAGACTATATCATTAGAAACAATACAAACTACTATGATTTAGAAAAAGAAATACTCAAAGTCTTAAAGGAGGTGGAGTAAGATGTTATATGCGACAGATGTTTATTTAAGTGAACGTTCATTACCATTAAGTAGTAATGATTGTGATATTCTCACTTATTTGTATGCCCCATTACTTAAAACGCAGGCTTATAGTCTTTATATGTATTTAAATGTAGAGTCCATGCGTATGCGTCATTTCCATCAGCCTTGTGCGATCAGTCGCTTAACTATGGCATTAAATCTAGACTTGGAAGAACTTGACCAGGCAAGAAAAACATTAGAAGGCTTAAGTTTACTTAAGTCCTACTATAAAGAATCAGAAGGACAGGGTGTCTATGTCTTTCACTTAATGACACCACTTTCTGTCAATGCCTTCTTTAGAAATCAGATACTTGCAGGTTTATTACAGAAGACAATCGGTGTAGAAGAATATACAAAAACTAAGAATTACTTCCGTTCAGGACTAGAAAAGCTCACTGAATATGAGGAAGTCACATCATGCTTTGAAGATGTCTTTACCATTGATTTATCACAAAACAAACCATTGAAACATGAATCAGGATATCAAGAAGAAGAAAGTGAACGTCCAATTATTAATTATGATCTCACTCTCTTCTATGAAACATTGAAGGATTATCAGGTCCCTATGAAAATAGTGAATCGTAATGAAGATACAATTAAGCAGATTGCGACTCTTTATGCGATAGATCAATTATCTCTCGCCTTAATGGTTAAGGATGCGATTGTGGAAGGTAAGTTTAATCGTAAAGCTTTAGTAGAACAGGCTAAACGTTACTATAGTGCTGATTCAGCAAGTTCACTTAAAGAGGTCTATCACACTCAGCCCATCCAGCATGCTTCACCACAAACTGATGATGATAACTTAAACAAGCACTTTAGATATCTAGAGACAATCTCACCTTATCAGCTATTAAAGAATAAGCAGGGAGGAAAAGAACCAGCCCTTCATGATCTCAATATTGCGGAATCATTGATGGCTATGGGACTTACTCCTGCAGTCACTAATATGTTGATAGAATATGTTTTAGGTAGAAGTAATGGACGACTAGACAAGAATTATTGTGAAACAATTGGTGCTTCATGGGTTAGAAAAGGGTTAAAGACAGCTCGTGATGCGTATCAGGAGGTTCATAATACGAAAACTCAAAAAACAATCAAAAAGACTACAAAGAAAAAAGAAAATAAACCTGTAGAAGTCAGTGCGCAGGATCAAGAAGAATTAAGACGATTAATGGAAGGTCTAGGAGGTGATCTATGATGATAAAAGCAGGACAGATTCTTTCTTTTGATAAAGAATTAGAAAATACAAGAAACCAAAGTTTGCAGGAGTTAGTCAAAAGACAGGATATTAGAGAATTTGTAGAAAAGAATCATTTAACTAAAAAAGCTCTAGAAGATGCCTGGGTAGATTTACTTGCCTATGTAGATGATCATGAACCTTGTTTACATTGCCATGGAATCAATGAATGCCCTAAGATGAATAAAGGTCAGCAGATTACTTTGAGCTATGAAACTTATGTCCATCGTGATGTCAAAAGCTGTCAATATGGTCTTGAAAAGCATGAAAATGATCAGCTTCTTTCTCGCTTTCATTACAACAATATGTCTACCAGACTTGCACTTATTAGCTTGAAAGATATGGCAGCTGAAGCAATGAATAAAAAAGATGCAAGTATGATGATTTTAACTAAGCAATTGATTGAATATGTCAATCGACCACAAACAAAAGGCTTCTTAGTATGTGGTGGACCAAATCGTACAAAAATCATGGCAGGTATGATGAATGAACTAGCGAGACGTGGCTATGAAGTAGGCTTATGTCATGTACCTACACTTATGGCAGATGTCAAAGCAAGCTTTAATTCAAATGAAGATACTTCTTTAGTGGATCTAGTAAAAAACATTCCTTATTTACTCTTAGATAGTGTAGGTGAAGAAAATGTTACTAACTGGTCTAGAGATGAAGTTCTTGCGATGATTTTAGACTATCGTATCTTAAATGAATTACCTACTTTCATGACTTCTGCATATGGTTTTGAAGACTTGGAAACGATTTACACGAATAAATATAATGATAAACGTGAACAGCTTCGTGCAAAGAATATTGTTTCTAAAATGAAAGCGCTATGTTGTGAAATAATTATTGACTAAAAAAATTGATTGGAATAGAATTGGTGATGGTAAGGAACGAACAATTATGCTAGAATGTTTATTAAATAGAATGCATAAGTTGAGAGGAGAAAAAAATGGTTAAGTGTATTGGTGTATTAACTTCTGGGGGAGATGCTCCTGGAATGAATGCTGCAATTCGTGCAGTAGCTAGAACTTGTCTTAATAAGGGTATCGAAGTTTATGGCGTTAGACTTGGCTATAAAGGTCTTCATGAAGGTAAGTTCATGAAATTCGATCGTCATAGTACTCGTAATATCATCAATAATGGTGGTACTATTTTAAAATCTGCTCGTTTCCCTGAATTCAAAGATCCTGAAATCAGAAAAGAAGCAATCGAACAGATGAAAAAAGTAGGTATGGAAGCATTAGTAGTCATCGGTGGTGACGGTTCATATCATGGTGCTTTAAAGCTTACAGAAATGGGAGTTAATTGTATTGGTCTTCCAGGAACAATTGACAATGATATTCCTGATACTGATTTCACAATTGGATTTGATACTGCATTAAATACAATTGTTGAAGCATTAGACAGATTAAGAGATACTTCTTCTTCACATCAGAGATGTACTATCCTTGAAGTTATGGGTAGAAGATGTGGTGACCTTGCAATTAATGCAGGTATCGCAGCTGGCGCTGAACTAGTAGTCACTTCTGATACTGGTTATGATGAAGATAAGATCATCGAAAGATTAAAACAGTCAAAGGCATCTGATAAGGACCATGCAATCGTGGTTATTACTGAACATATCACTGATGTCAATGAACTTGCAAAGAAAGTCGAAGCTGCAACAGGTTTCGAAACTCGTGCGAATGTCTTAGGTCATTTACAGCGTGGTGGTAGACCAACTGCAAGAGACCGTGTCTTAGCAAGCCGTATGGGTGTTAAGGCTGTAGAACTTCTTGAAGAAGGTAAAGGTGGACTTTGCGTAGGTGAAGTACATGGCCAGATTACTGCTTTCCCTATCACAGAAGTATTAAGTCATAAGCATGTAGCTGATGCTGGTATTTACGAAGACGCTAAGAAGTTACGTTAATTTCTCAGTGTGTTTGTTAAATATATATAACGGAGTGTAAATTTATTTGGTTGATTAAGGAGTCTAAAATGGTTAAAGAAAAAATGAAAAAAACAAAAATTGTTTGTACTATTGGTCCTGCTTCACAGGATAAAGAAATGTTAAAGAAGCTTATTAAAGCTGGTATGAACGTAATGCGTTGTAACTTCTCTCATGGTGACTATGAAGAACATGCTATGAAGATGGATACTTTAAGAGAAGTAAACAAGGAATTAGGTACTGATGTAGCTATCATGCTTGATACTAAAGGTCCTGAAATCCGTACTGGTGCTTTCGAAGGTGGATTCACTGAATTCAAGAAAGGTCAGGTTTCAGTAATCACTCCAGAAGAAATTGTTGGTTCTGCAGATCGTTTCACAATTTCTTATAAGGAATTATACAAAGATGTTAAGCCTGGTGCTTATATCTTAGTTAACGATGGTCAGGTTGCATTAGTAGTTGACCACGTTGAAGGACAGGATATCTATTGTGTAGCTGCTAACGATGGTAGAGTTAAGAACACTCGTGGTATCAACGTTCCTGGTACTAAGTTACAGTTCGAATTCTTATCAGAAAAAGATAAGAACGACTTAATCTTCGGTTGCAAACAGGATGTAAACTTCATCGCTGCTTCATTCGTAAGAAGAAAACAGGATGTATTAGATATTAAGAAATTAATTGCTGAAAACGGTAAGCCAGATATCAAAGTATTACCAAAGATCGAATGTGTTGAAGGTGTTGAAAACATCGATGAAATCATCGAAGTAGCTGATGGTATTATGGTTGCTCGTGGTGACTTAGGTGTAGAAGTACCTGCTGAAGATGTACCTCTAATCCAGAAGTCAATCATTAAGAAATGTAATGCTGCTGGTAAGATCGTTATTACTGCAACTCAGATGCTTGAATCTATGCAGGAAAACCCAAGACCAACAAGAGCTGAAGTATCTGACGTAGCTAACGCTATCTATGATGGTACTGATGCTATCATGTTATCTGGTGAATCTGCTCAGGGTAAATATCCTGAAGAAGCAGTATTAACTATGAACAAGATTGCTCATAAGATCGAAGGAAACTTAGACTATGCTTCAATCTTAAGAAGAGCTATCAGAACTGCTGATAACTCTAACTCTTCAGAAGCTATCTGTATGTCAGTTGCTGAAATTGCTGCAAACTTCAACGTTTCAGCTATCATCGCATTCACTGAAACAGGTGCTACTGCAAAACGTATGTCACGTTATAGACCACATTGCCCAATCATCGCTCCAACTCCATCTGATGATACAGTTAAGAAATTAGCTCTTAACTGGGGTGTTAAGCCTGTACTTTGCAAATCTATGAAATCAAGAGAAGGTTTAATGGATCTTGCAATGGTTATCGCTAAGGAAAACGGAATTTCAGCTGGTGAACAGGTAATCGTAACTGGTGGTACTCCAGGTGTTTCTGGTTTAACAAGTTACTTAGAAATCGTTACAATCAAATAATTTTTGATAATTAGGAATAGGGTGACCTATTCCTTTTTTCTTTATTGACAATTAACTGAAGTGGTGTACAATAAAGTTGCAAGCTACGAAACAGGATATGTCTTTAAGATAAAAGCTTACTAGAGAGGAAGAATAGGTGGAAACTTCCAAGATATTTACTTAAAGGTACTCCCTGTGATGCTGAACTCGAAAGAGATTCCGTGACTCGCGTTAAGAGATGAGAGGTTATGCATTGCATAACGAATAAAGGTGGTAACACGAGACTTCGTCCTTTGATGAGGTCTCTTTTTATTTATAGGAGGAGAATATGAGCGATTTTTTAAATGACAAAGATTTAAATACTTTAAATCATTCATGTGCACACGTATTAGCACAGGCAGTTAAACATCTTTACCCACAGGCTAAGTTCTGGGTAGGCCCAGTAGTAGAAGAAGGATTCTATTATGATATCGATTTAGGTGATCAGACTATTTCTGATGATGACTTACCTAAGATTGAAAAAGAAATGAAGAAAATTTGTAAAGATGGTAAGAGAATCGTGAGACATGAAGTCTCTAAAGAAGAAGCTTTAGAAGAATTCAAGGATGATGAATATAAGCTAGACTTAATCAATGGTTTAGAAGATGGTACAATCACTACTTATTCACAAGGTGATTTCACTGACTTATGTCGTGGTCCACATGTAGAAACAGTTAAGTTATGTAAGAACTTCAAGTTAATCAAACATTCAGGTGCTTATTGGAAAGGTGATAAGAACAACAAGGTTCTTCAGAGAATCTATGGTGTATGTTTCCCAACTAAAGAAGAATTAGAAGCACATCTTCAGTTATTAGAAGAAGCAAAGGAAAGAGATCACAGAAAACTTGGTAAAGAATTAGGTATCTTCATGTTTGCGGATATCGTAGGTAAAGGTTTACCAATGTGGTTACCAAATGGTTTTACTGTAAGACGTTTATTATCTGATTACATCATGAACAAAGAATTAGAATTAGGTTATGAACATGTTATGACACCTTCTCTTGGTAACGTTAAGTTATACAAGAAATCTGGACATTGGGCTCATTATAAAGATGATATGTTCCCAGCTATGGAATTAGATGATGAAGCATATGTATTAAGACCTATGAACTGTCCACACCATATGGTTATGTATAAATCTACATTACATTCATATCGTGATCTTCCAGTTAGAATTGCGGAAATTGCGAACGATTTCCGTTTTGAAGCAAGTGGTGCTTTAACTGGTATTGAACGTGCAAGAGCCTTCACACAGAATGATTCACATATCTTCTGTCGTCCAGACCAGATTGCTCAGGAATTCAAGAATGTAGCACATTTAATTCTTGATGTATATAAGGACTTTGGTTTCAAAGATTACTCATTCCGTTTATCATTAAGAGATAAGAACAACAAAGAAAAGTATTTCGGTAATGATGAATTATGGGAAAAGAGTGAAAACGAATTACGTGAAGTATTAAAAGAAATGAATGTAGAATTCTATGAAGCAGAAGGCGAAGCAGCATTCTATGGTCCTAAACTTGACGTACAGGTAAAGAGTGCATTAGGACATGATGTTACTTTATCTACAATCCAGTTAGACTACCAGTTACCAGAAAGATTCGAACTAACTTATGTTGATGAAAATGGTGATAAGGTAAGACCAGTTGTTATTCATAGAGCAATCTTAGGTTCATTAGACCGTTTCGTTGCCTTCTTATTAGAAGAAACAAAAGGTAACCTTCCTCTATGGTTAGCACCTACTCAGGTTCAGGTTATTCCAGTTAAACTTGAATACCATGATGAATACGCAAAAGAAGTTGTGGCTAAGTTAAGAAAAGCACACTTCAGAGTAAATAACGATAATAGAGATGAAAAACTTGGTTATCGTATCAGAGAAGCACAGTTAAAGAAGATTCCTTATCAGTTAGTACTTGGTGATAATGAAAGAGATAATGGTACTGTGACTTATCGTAAACATGGTGAAAAGAAACAGACTACGGTGACTTTTGAAGAATTCGTAGAATTATTAAATACAGAAGTAGAAAACAAAACTTTAAGCCACTAATACATTTGACTCCCTTTACTGGGAGTCTTTTTTTGTCAAAAGACAAAAATCAGTATGTTTTGTTTGCTTTTAAAGTGTTTTACCCCCTATAATAGATTAAACAATAAAGGGGTGTTTTCAATGAAACGTAGAATAGAAGAAGTAAAGAAAATTGTCATTAAGGTAGGTTCAAGTTCACTTTGTGACAAAGATGGAAAAATCAATAAAGAAAAAATATTGATGTTAACATGGCAGATTGCCAAACTAAAAAGGGAAGGCTATATCGTTGTTCTAGTCTCTTCAGGAGCTATTGCAGCTGGTATGGGCGCATTAGGACTAGACAGTAAACCGAAAACACTACCGGAAAAACAGGCTTTAGCTGCGATTGGGCAGGCAAGACTAATGGAAATCTATGAAGAAATATTCCAGGTCTTTAATATGAAATGTTCTCAGATCTTATTAAACCATGATGACTTTGATGATCGTCATCGTTTAATGAACTTAAACCATACAATTAATGCACTGCTCAATTATGGTGTTGTTCCTATTATTAATGAAAATGATGCTTTGGCAGTAGATGAAATCAAGGTAGGAGACAATGATACATTGGCTTCACTTATCGTTCCTCTAGTAGAAGCACAACTATTAATTCTCGTGAGTGATATTGATGGTCTTTATACAGGCAATCCTCATACTGATCCTGATGCTGTGCTTATCCACTATGTAGATAAGATTGATGATACAATTTTGAGCTATGCAGGAGATGCAGTCAGTGGTCTAGGTACAGGTGGTATGGCGACTAAACTAAAAGCAGCTCAAATGGTCAATGCATTAGGCAGTCATATGTGTATTGTGAATGGACAGAAAGAAAACAGTATATTAAATGCCTTAGATAATGAAGGAACTTGGTTCAATGGGGCTTCAGGCACAAATATGAATGCTAGAAGACATTGGATTGCCTATCGTACAAAACCTAGAGGAACAATTATAGTTGATGCAGGATGTAGAAAAGCGATTGTTGACAATCATGTCAGTCTTTTACCTACAGGTATTAAAGATGTAGAAGGAAGATTCTTAGAAGGACAGGTTGTTGATATCAAGGATGAAGAGTTAAATACAATTGCGAAGGGTGTTGTCAATTATGCCAGTGATGAAATCAGACTGATTAAAGGACACCAGTCTTCTGAAATAGATGACATATTACAACGTCATGACTATGATGAAGTAGTACATGCGAATAACATGGTTGTATTGGAGGAAAGATAATGAATACATTATTAGAAACACAATTAAAGCGTGCTAAAGTTGCTGCACGTCTTTTAAAGAATATGCCTACTTACACAAAGAATCAGGCATTAGATAAAATCGCCGACGCATTAATTGCGCATAGTGAAGAAATTATAGAAGCCAACAAAAAAGATATGGCACATGCTAAGGAAGTCAATATGACTAAGGCTATGCAGGATAGACTCTTATTTACTCATGAACGTATTGTAGGAGTGAGTGATGGAGTCAAGAAGGTAGCCACATTACCTGATCCTGTTGGTGAAGTGATGGAATCCTGGACAAGACCAAATGGTCTAGAAATTTCTAAAGTGAGAGTGCCTATTGGTGTCTTTGGAATTATTTATGAAGCCCGTCCTAATGTGACTGTAGATATTGCCTCTCTTTGCTTAAAATCAGGCAATGCCTGTGTTTTAAGAGGTGGTAAAGAAGCCATTCATACAAATAAGAAATTAGTAGAAATCATGAAGTGTGCCACTAAAGATATCTTACCAGAAGGTGCGATTGAACTGATCACAGAACTAGATCATGCCATTGTAGGAGAACTCATCCATGCCAATGAATATGTGGATGTTATTGTACCTAGAGGCGGTGCAGGACTCATTCAGTTTGTTGTTAAGAATTCAACAGTACCTGTTATTGAAACAGGCGCTGGTATCTGCCATCTTTATGTTGATAAGGATGCAGACCTTAATAAAGCATTAACTATTGCAGTCAATGCAAAGATTCAAAGACCTTCTGTATGTAATGCGATAGAAACAATACTTGTACATAAAGATGTTGCAGACAAGTTCTTACCTGAACTTAAAAAAGCCTTTGAAAAAGTAGAAATCAAAGGGGATGATGCAACATGTCAGATCATTGGCTGTGAACATGTCACAGATGACAGTTATGCAACAGAATATGATGATTATATTGTGAATATTAGAGTTGTTGACTCAGTAGAAGAAGCAATCAATCATATTTATACATATTCTACAAAACATTCAGAATCCATTATTACTGAAAATGATGAAACAGCTGCATTATTTATGAATAGCTTAGATAGTGCCTGTGTGTATCATAATGCTTCTACAAGATTCTCAGATGGTGGAGAATTTGGCTTTGGGGCAGAACTTGGTATCAGTACACAGAAACTTCATGCCAGAGGTCCACTTGGTTTAAAAGAAATGTGTTCTTATCAATACAAAATTGAAGGAAATGGCCAGATTAGAGAGTAGTAAAAAATACTATTCTTTTTTTATTGACAATAGTTAGCACCCTAACTATAATATTTAGTATACTAACTAATAGTAAGGAGGTGTACAACGGACATGCAGGAGAATGTCAAAGTGATGATAGATAAGGTTGCAGTACTTAGAAAAGTAGTAGGAAAGTATATGATGCGTAACTTTAAGGATATGCCTTTAACAGGCGATCAATCACGCTTGTTATTTGTGATTAAAGAACATGGTCATTCTCAAAAAGAAGTGGCACAATATCTTCATATCTCTGATGCAACACTTTCAGTAAGAATCAAGCGTCTAGAAGAAGCAGGCTATATTATTCGTGAACAGAATCCTCAAGATAAACGTCATTCTACAGTGCGTTTAAGTAAAAAAGGTGAAGAGTATTTAGAAACCTGTAAGGATAAGATGAGGCATATGGAAGAAGTATGCAGCAGAGGACTTACAAAAGAAGATCATGATGCCGTATTACATATGATTGATATGATTATTAAGAATATGGAAGATGAATTAAAGGAGGAAGACGATGCTTAAGCTAAAGAAATATTTTAAGAAATATTGGTTATTATTTGTATTAGCCATCGTTTGTATATTTGGACAGGCCTATACTGAATTAACACTTCCTGATTATATGTCTGATATCGTATCTAGCGGTATTCAGGCAGGAGGGTTTGATTCAGCTGTGTCTCCTGTATTAAGTGAAGAAACTTATAATCATTTATTATTATTTGTCTCTTCAAAAGATCAAAAAGTATTAGAAAATGCGTATAAGAAGACTCCTGCAAAGGATGTAGACAAGTCTTATTATAAAACATTCAAAAAAGCAAAGAATCAGACTTTATACATCTTAAAGAAAGATGTAGATGAAGAAAAACTCAATAAAGTACTCACTAAACCAATGTTGATTGTTTATTCTATGAATAAAATGAAACCTGGTACAAAGCAGTATAAGTCATTTGAGACAAAGATTGATTCAGCTATTAATTCTGCTAAGGAAGGGTATCAAAAAGGCTTAGATGGCTATAATAAAGGTTTAGAACAGTATACTGCTGGCATGGCTAAATACAATCAGGGTGTGAAGCAGTATGAACAGATGCAGACTGCTATTAAGCAGTATGATAGTGCATTAAACGCACTCAACACTCAGTTTGGTTCATATGATAAAGCCAAAGAAATGCAGAACACTTTAACTGCACAATATAATGCATTACCTGAGGGTGAGGCAAAAACTAAGCTTCAGGCTCAATTAGCCGGTATTTCTCAGGCAGTCGCTGGTTATGAAAAACTCAATGCCTCAGAAGCTCAGATGGCGCAAATGAAGAGCCAGTCTTCAACAATCAAGAAACAGCTTGATCAGGCTAAAGAAAAAGTCGCTTCTGCAAAACCTCAATTAGATGAATCTAAGAAGAAACTAGATGATGCAAAAGCACAGATTGATGACATGGAAACACATTTAAACAATGGAGATATTTATTATTTCATTGGTTCAATGGGTGAAGATGAACGTAATAAGATGTTTGAAAGCGTCGATAAGCAGATGAAGACTATGGGTGAATCTACAATGAAGATTGCAGCTGGTGAAGGTGTCAAAGCAGAATATAAGAAACTTGGTGCTGATATCAATAAAGTACAGAACCAGTATATTGCCCATAAAGGTATTCAGATGTTAGCTATTGCCTTACTTGGTGCTGTGGCTTCTATCTGTGTTGCATTCTTAGCATCTAGACTTGGTGCAGCAGTTGCAAGAGATTTACGTTTAGCTGTATTTAAGAAGGTTGAAAGCTTCTCTAATACTGAATTCAATAAGTTCTCTACAGCCTCTTTAATTACTCGTAGTACAAACGATATCGTTCAGATCCAGATGGTTCTTGTGATAATCGTAAGAATGTGTATGCTTGCGCCAATTAATGGTATTGGTGGTATTATGAAAGCTGTCAAGAACTCACCATCCATGACATGGATGATCTTCCTAGTTGTCATTATTATATTTGGAGTACTTGGTGTGACTTTCTTTATCGCAATGCCTAAATTCAAGATTATCCAACAATTAATTGATAAATTAAACTTAGCAATGAGAGAAAACTTATCAGGTATTCTTGTCATTCGTGCATTTGGAAATGAAGAAGAATCTGAAAAACGTTTTGATCAGGCAAACAAGGATTTAACACATACAAACTTATTTGTTAATAGGGTGATGGTCTCATTAATGCCTATCATGATGTTTATCATGCAGGGTATGACTTTACTTATTATCTACTTTGGCGCAAAGCAGGTTGATTTAGGTAATATTGCGATTGGTGAAATGATGGCCTTCTTACAGTATGCCATGATTATCGTTATGAGTTTCTTAATGGTCGCAATGATTGCAGTTATGTTACCTCGTGCAAGTGTAGCCGCAAACCGTGTAGCTGAAGTATTAAATACTGAACCTACAATTGAAAACCCAGAACAGATCACTTCTTTTGAAGAAGACAAGAAAGGTCTTGTGGAATTCAAACATGTATCATTTAAGTATCCTGGTGCTGATGAACCAGTCTTAACTGATATTGACTTTAAAGCCCGTCCTGGTGAAACAACAGCCTTTATTGGTTCAACAGGTTCAGGTAAATCAACGCTTATTAACCTTATTCCTCGTTTTTACGATGTCACTGAAGGTGAAGTGATGGTAGATGGTGTGGATGTAAGACATGTTTCTATGCATGATTTAAGAGACCGTATTGGTGTAGTACCTCAGAAGGGATTATTATTCTCAGGTACAATTGAATCAAATATTAAATATGGTGCCCCTGATTTATCTGATGAAGAATTGGCTGAAGTGATTGATGTTGCGCAGGCAAAAGAATTCATTGAAACAAAACCATTAGGTGTTAAAGAGCCTATTTCTCAGGGTGGTACAAACGTATCAGGTGGACAGAAACAGCGTCTTGCAATTGCAAGAGCACTTGCGAAAAATCCTGAAATTCTTATCTTTGATGACAGCTTCTCAGCACTTGACTTCAAGACTGATGCAACACTTAGAAAACGTCTAGGAGAAATGACTGCCAAGACTCATAACACTGTCTTAATCGTTGGACAGCGTATTGCATCTATCATGCATGCTGATCAGATCATCGTACTTGATGAAGGTAAGATTGTAGGAAAAGGCACACATGAACAATTAATGAAAACATGTTCTGTTTATCAGGAAATCGCCTTATCTCAGTTATCAAAGGAGGAATTGGACAATGAATAAAAATCGTCGCGCTCCAATGGGTATGGGCAGAGGCCGTGGTAATAATGAAAAAGCTAAGGATTTAGGTGGTACATTAAAGAAGTTACTCGCATACTTAAAACCATATCATTTAAAGATTTGTTTTGTTATGGTATTTGCAGTATGTTCTACTATCTTTAATATTATAGGTCCTAAGGTTCTTGCAAAAGCAACAGATAAATTATCAGAAGGTATCATGGCTAAAGTAGCCAATACCGGTGGTATTGATTTTAATTATATCGTCAAGATTTTATTGATTCTTGTTGTATTATATGCTGCTAGTTCTCTATTTAGTTATATTATGAGTTGGATTATCTCTGGTGTGTCACAGGATGCAGCCTTCTCACTTAGAAAAGATATTTCTGAAAAGATGAACCGTTTACCACTTTCTTATTTTGATAAGCATACAAGTGGTGATATTCTTTCTCGTGTGACTAATGATATTGATACAATCGCTCAGTCACTTAACCAGTCTTTATCCACACTTATTTCTAATGTAGTTACTCTTGTAGGTATCTTTATTATGATGCTTACAATCAGCTGGCAGATGACTTTAATTGCAGTTATTGTATTACCTGTATCAATGACCTTAATGCGTTTAGTCATGAAACATTCACAGAAATACTTCACTCAGCAGCAGAACTCACTTGGTGATGTCAATGGTCATATTGAAGAAATGTATGGTGGACATCAGGTAGTCAAAGCGTTTAATGGTGAAGAAAAATCTGTAGAACAGTTTGAACAATACAATGAATCACTTTATACATCTGCATGGAAATCACAATTCTTTGGATCACTCATGATGCCTATTAGTAACTTTATCGGTAATATCGGTTATGTAGGTGTTTGTATTATCGGTGGTATTCTAGCAGGTTCCAAAACAATCACTATTGGTGATATCCAGGCATTTATCCAGTATGTTAGACAGTTCAACCAGCCAATCTCACAGATTGCTCAGGCGGCTAACTTATTACAAAGTACTGGTGCAGCTGCAGAACGTGTCTTTGAATTCTTAGAGGAAGAAGAACTTACAGAAGACTCAGCCACTCTTACAACTGAAGAAGTACAGAATATGAAGGGTGCTGTCACTTTTGCGGATGTTCACTTTGGTTATAATCCAGATAAGATCATCATCAATGACTTCTCACTCCATGTTCATGCAGGTCAGAAGGTAGCCATTGTTGGTCCGACTGGTGCAGGTAAAACAACTATTATTAAATTGTTGATGCGTTTCTATGAACTCAATGGTGGTTCTATCATGATTGATGGTGAAGATATCACGCAAATGAAACGTAGTGATCTTCGTTCATTATTTGGCATGGTATTACAGGATACATGGTTATTTAATGGTACTATCATGGATAACTTGAAATATGGTCGATTAGATGCCACTGATGAAGAAGTAAAAAAAGCATGTGTGAATGCGCATGTAGATCACTTTATTCATACATTATCTGATGGCTATAACACTATGATCAATGAAGAATCTTCTAATATCAGTGCAGGTCAGAAGCAGTTATTGACTATTGCCCGTGCTTTCTTGAAGGATCCTAAGATTTTGATTCTTGATGAAGCTACATCTTCAGTTGATACAAGAACAGAAGTATTAATTCAGCAGGGAATGGATGAGTTAATGAAGAATAGAACATCATTTGTTATTGCGCATCGTCTTTCTACTATTAGAGATGCTGATACAATCATCGTTATGCGTGATGGTGATATTGTAGAAATCGGTAATCATGAAGGATTACTTAAAGAAAATGGTTTCTATGCAACACTTTATCGTTCACAATTTGAAAATGGACAGTAAAAAGCTTGATAGTCTCTTGACTATCAAGTCTTTTTTGTATAAGATACAAAAAATATTTTGAAAGGAGGACATGTCATGATATTAAGACAAGCAGTTATAGGTGATATAGAAGCTATCTCTCATATAGAGTCTCTATGTTTTCCTAAAGCTGAAGCAGCGACTTATGAGCAGTTTAAAGAACGCTTTAATGCCTTTTCAGAAAACTTTCTTGTATTAGAAGATAAAGATGTTATTGGCTTTATTAATGGGAATACATCGAATATTAAAGGCTTACCAGATGCATTTTATGAAGATGCTTCATTACATGATCCGAGTGGTGATTATATGACAGTCTTTGGTTTAGATGTACATCCTGATTATCAGCATCAAGGCTTAGCGCATACGCTTATGAATGGTTATATCACTCTTGCGAAGGAAAGAGGAAAAAAAGGAATATTTCTTACATGCAAGGATCACTTGATTGGCTTTTATGAAAGTTTTGGCTATAAGCATCTTGGTGTCTCTTCTTCTACTCATGGAGAAGCAAAATGGAATGATATGTATTTGGAGATATGAATGTAGAAGTGATTAATGTAGGGACTGAACTTCTTCTTGGTGAAATCATCAACACAGAAGCTCCGGTACTCTTTAAGATGTGTAAGGAATTAGGATTTGATATTTATCATCAGACGACTGTAGGTGATAATCCACAACGTTTATTAGAATGTCTCGATATTGCGTTTAAAAGAGGGGCTGATTGTGTCATCACTACTGCAGGACTTGGTCCAACGCAGGATGATTTAACGAAGGAACTCTCAGCAGAATATCTAGGACTAGAACTTGTCTATAACGAAGAAGAAGCTCGTAAGGTGGATGAAAAATGTCGCTTTGTGACAGGACTCGATGTTGTTTCTGACAACAACTTCAAACAGGCTTATTTCCCGGAAAATGCTTATATATTAGAGAATGATGTAGGAACAGCCAATGGCTGTGTAATGAGCAAAGACGAAAAAATGATCATCAACCTTCCTGGTCCACCTAAGGAATTCAATTATGTCGTAGAACATTCTTTAAAACCCTATCTAGAACACTATCGCCAGGAACAAATCTATACGGAAGACTTTCTAGTGATGGGTATTGGGGAAAGTATGATTGATGAAAAACTGACAGAAACCCAATATAAACAGACAGATGTCACTCTTGCAATGTATGCAGGAGAAGGCTTTGTGAGAGTACGCATAGCGACTAAAGCCAAAACAAAAGAAGAAGCTTATCAACATATGACCCCAATGAGGAATGAGATAGAAACACTATTAAAAGGTTATCTGATTCCAGGAGGTTCTATAGAAAAAGCCCTCAAAGACATCATGGTCCCTATTCAATTCATAGGGGATATAGATGTCCCCACATGGTTTAAGCCTTATGTAAAAGAGGATGCTGACTTAGTTATTTATTCTAAGGTGGAGCATGTCTCTTTAGGTGATCAGGTCACTATCCATGTGAATAACGATAAAGGATTTACAGATGGGATGTTGAAGGATTATCATCTTTCAATGAATCGTTTAACAAGCAAACTACAGCTTTATCTTTATCGTTATTTAAAAAACAGTTTACCCCTATAGTGGATAAACTGTTTGAATCGCTTCTATGACATGAAGAAAGATGTCATGAAGATTAGAAATATCCACAAGCACATCTCCGCATTCTAATGAGTGATTTGCATCACGATAGAGAATAAGTGGAATATGTGCTTCATCACATGCACATTGAATGAGATTCGTTTTGGCCCATGGATCATTTGTACCATGGAAGGCAATGCCATTTAAGCTATACTTGAAAGTTGCAGAAAGTGGTGTGAAATAAATAGAATACGCATTCACATGATGTTCTTCATTGAAACGTGCACTAATGGCAGTACCAATACTTTTTGATACAAATAGGATTTCATCATAAGTAGAAAATGGAATATCTTTAAGAATTTCTTCAGCTTGCTTATAACCAATATCTTCTGCCTGCTTAATTAATTCATCTTTATCTTTCATATGAGGAAAGTGTTTATAATTCACTTCAATGATCTCATAGCCATAGGCTGATAAACATTTTTTAGAGTAGTAGAGGAGTGGTTTATCACAATGATAACCAATTCCAGGAAATAGAACTGCTAGTTTTTTCATCAAATCACCTCGTGTGATTTGATTATAGCACTTATTCATATAATTTCATTGATTTAACGAGAGTTTTATGTTTTACATAATGTTCTTTATCCTCTATAATATAGTTGTATTTTAATGAAAGAAAGGATGAACATAAATGGCAGGAGTCGTTGTTGTTGGAAGCCAGTGGGGCGACGAAGGAAAAGGAAAGGTTACAGATTATCTTGCACAGCAGGCAGATCTAGTAGTGAGATATTCTGGAGGTAATAATGCAGGTCATACTATTAAATTTAATGGCCAGAAATTTGCCTTAAGACTTATTCCTAGCGGAATCTTTACAACTGGTGAAGTTGTATTAGGTAACGGAATGGTTATCAATCCTAAAGCTTTACTTGAAGAAATGAAGTATTTAAATGATGCAGGTATCAAGACTGATAAGATGCACATCTCAGATCGTGCACATGTCACTTTACCTTATCATATTGAAATTGACGAATTAGAAGAAGAAATGCGTGGTGCTGCAAGTATCGGTACAACTAAGAAAGGTATTGGACCTACTTATGTAGATAAATATGACCGTATCGGTATTCGTATTGGTGAATTTATTAATGAACCATTATTTAAGAAGAGACTTGAAGAAACATTAGCATTCAAGAAGAAACAGTATCCTGGATTACAGTGTACTGCAGAAGAAATCTTTGAAGAATATAAGGAATATGCTAAAGTAATCAAACCTATGGTTTGTGATACTGGTATCTTATTAGATGAAGCATTCCAGGCAAAGAAGAAGATTTTATTTGAAGGTGCCCAGGGTACTATGCTCGATATTGATTATGGTACTTATCCATATGTAACAAGTTCTCACCCAGGTGCTAATGGTGTATCATCTGGTGCAAGCATTGGTCCTCTTTATTTAACTGATGTAGTAGGTGTTATTAAGTCTTATACTACTCGTGTTGGTTCTGGTGCTTTCCCTACTGAAATTGAAGGTGAATTAGGTGATTATATCAGAAATGCAGGTCATGAATTTGGTACAGTAACTAAGAGACCAAGAAGAATTGGATGGTTCGATGCAGTTGTCGTTAACCAGTCAAGAAGAATGGCTTCATTAACTGGATGTTCATTAATGTTGTTAGATGTATTAAGTGGTTTAGATACTATTAAGATTTGTACTGCTTACAAGTTAGATGGTAAAGAAATTCATGGTTTACCTTCTACAATTGAAGAATTAGCAAGAGTAGAACCAGTTTATGTAGAATTACCAGGCTGGAAGGAAGATATCACAAATGTCACTTCATTTGAAGAACTTCCTGTTAATGCTCAGAACTATATCAAGAAGATTGAAGAACTTATTCACTGCCCAGTGATTATGTTCTCAGTTGGACCTGATCGTACTCAGACAATTGTGCTTAAGGAAGTATTTTAATAAATAGTAAAGGAGAACTTATGAAGAGAGAATTAGTACTGGTTATTGATTTTGGTGGCCAATACAATCAGCTCGTAGCGCGTAGAGTTCGTGAAAGCAACGTATATTGTGAAATCTATTCATATAAGGTTGCTATGCAGAAAATCAAAGAACTCAACCCTAAGGGAATCATCTTAACTGGTGGACCTAATAGCTGCTATGAAGAAGGAGCTGCAACATGTGAAAAAGAACTTTTCGAATGTGGTGTTCCTGTACTTGGCTTATGTTATGGTGCTCAGCTAATGCAGTATGTATTAGGTGGTAATGTAGAAGCTGCACCTACTAGAGAATATGGAAAGACTGAAATCGTTGTTGATACAACTTCACCATTATTCTCAGATGTATCTGAAAAGACAGTATGCTGGATGAGTCATAATGACTATATTTCAGCTTTAGCTCCTGGTTTCAAATCTGTAGCACATTCTGATGAATGTCCAGTTGCAGCATGTGAAAACAGAGAAAAGAACCTTTATGGTATTCAGTTCCATCCAGAAGTATTACATACAGCAGAAGGTAAGAAGATGTTAAGAAACTTCGTAATCGATGTATGTGGATGTTCTGGTGACTGGAAGATGGATTCTTTCGTAGAAGAATCTATTAAAGCAATCAGAGAAAAAGTTGGCGATGGTAAAGTATTATGTGCTTTATCTGGAGGTGTTGACTCTTCTGTTGCAGCAGTCTTATTATCTAAGGCTATCGGAAATCAGTTAACTTGTGTATTTGTAGATCATGGTTTACTTCGTAAAAACGAAGGTGATGAAGTTGAAGCTGTATTTGGTAAAGATGGCAGCTATGACTTAAACTTCATTAGAGTGAATGCACAGGCAAGATATTATTCTAAGCTTAAGGGTGTGACTGAACCTGAAAGCAAGAGAAAAATCATCGGTGAAGAATTCATCAGAGTCTTTGAAGAAGAAGCAAAGAAGATTGGTGCCGTTGATTTCTTAGTACAGGGTACTATTTATCCAGACGTTGTAGAAAGCGGTCTTGGAGGAGAATCTGCAGTGATCAAATCTCACCATAATGTTGGTGGATTACCTGATTGTGTAGATTTCAAAGAAATCATTGAACCATTAAGAGACTTATTCAAGGATGAAGTAAGAAAAGTTGGTCTTGAACTTGGTATTCCAGAATATTTAGTATTCAGACAGCCATTCCCAGGACCAGGTCTTGGTATTAGAATCATTGGTGAAGTCACTGCAGAAAAGGTACGTATGGTACAGGATGCAGATGCGATTTATAGAGAAGAAATTGCAAAGGCTGGATTAGATCGTTCTATCGGTCAGTATTTTGCAGCATTAACTAATATGCAGTCAGTAGGTGTTATGGGTGATGAAAGAACTTATGACTATGCTGTTGCATTAAGAGCTGTTAATACTGTTGATTTCATGACTGCAGAAGCAGCTGAAATCCCTTATGAAGTATTAAATAAGACGATGAATAGAATCATCAATGAAGTACGTGGTGTGAATAGAGTAATGTATGATATTACATCTAAGCCACCTGGAACTATTGAATTCGAATAAACCATTGGAAGAAGCGAGAATATCGCTTCTTTTTTTATCGCTCTTTTTAAGTGAATTGTTGCTTTAAGTTATCTTATTCAGCAAAAATTCCATAACGATATGTCATGTGATATTTATCTGAGTTTAAGTAAAGATATTTGTTAGGTTTAACACAACCTATGTGCTTCAGATACAAAACATATTAAATATCATGAAAAGTTTGTTCATTAAATATGTGGCTTATGCCACACATTATAAAAGTATCAACTTTTTTACAGGTTGATACCTTTAGTAGTATGTAGAAAATATTTGTTTATAACTGTAAACGTTTCATTGATATTAAGTCCTAAAGACATATGTTATCATGTAGTCATGAGAATAAAATAACAAGGAAGGATGCAAATTTTATGAAATATTCAAAATTATTTAGTCCAATAAAAATTGGAAGTATAACTATTAAAAATCGATTTGCGATGGCTCCAATGGGACCTTTAGGTCTTGCAGATGCCAATGGTGGCTGGAACCAGCGTGGCATTGATTATTATGTAGAAAGAGCAAAGGGTGGAACTGGACTTATTATTACAGGTGTCACATTTTTTGATCAGGTTGTGGAAAAACAGGACCCTACAACTGTTCCTAATCCACTTTACAAGCCTGTTAACTTTGTGAAAACAAGTAGAGAAATGACAGAGCGAATTCATGCATATGGAAGTAAAATCTTTTTACAGTTATCAGGAGGATTTGGTCGTGTGACTATTCCTACAAATGTAGGTGATATTCCACCTATTGCACCATCTGCAATCCCACATCGCTGGTTAGATAAGACTTGTCGTGCCATTACTATAGATGAAATTCATGCTATTGTAAAACAGTTTGGTGAAGCTGCTTTCCATGCAAAAAGAGCAGGTTTTGATGGTGTGCAGATTCATGCTGTACATGAAGGTTATTTAATTGACCAATTTGCAATTTCAATGTTTAACCAAAGAACTGATGAATATGGAGGTTCTCTTGAAAACAGACTTCGTTTTGCAAAGGAAATAGTAGAAGAAATTAAAAAAACATGTGGTGATGATTTCCCTGTTACACTTCGTTTTAGTTTAAAAAGTATGATAAAAGATTGGCGTGTTGGGGCATTACCAGGAGAAGATTTTGAAGAAAAGGGCAGAGACACAGAAGAAGGCTTAAAAGCTGCTAAATTACTTGAAAGCTATGGCTATGATGCGTTGGATACTGATGTTGGAACATATGATGCCTGGTGGTGGAATCATCCTCCTATGTATCAAAAGAAAGGACTTTACAGAGAATACTGCAAAATGGTAAAAGAAGTAGTAGATATCCCAGTATTCTGTGCAGGCCGTATGGATAATCCAGACATGGCATTAGAAGCTATTGAAAATGGTGAATGTGATGTTATTGATCTAGGTAGACCACTACTAGCAGATCCAGATTATTGTAATAAATTAAGATGTGGTAAAATCACACAGATACGTCCATGTATTTCTTGCCATGAAGGATGTATGGGAAGAGTTGCTTCATATTCTCTTCTTAATTGTGCTGTAAATCCACAGGCAGCTAGAGAGCGTGTTAATGCATATGAGCCTATTTTAAAGAAAAAGAAAGTGTTGATTGTAGGTGGTGGTGTTGCAGGCTGTGAAGCTGCACGTGTATTAGCTATCAGAGGACATCAACCAGTAGTTTATGAAAAAGGAAGCAGACTTGGCGGTAATTTAATTCCAGGTGGAGCTCCTGATTTTAAAGAAGATGATATTGCATTAGCAGATTGGTATACAAATGAATTGAATCGTTTAGGTGTACATGTTCATTTGAATACGGAACTTAATGAAGAAGAAATTAAAGCTATGGATTATGATACTGTGATTCTTGCGACAGGATCTAAACCAAAAGTATTCTCTTTGGGTGATGATTCACATACTTATACAGCAGAACAAGTTTTATTGAAACAGAAGGATGCTGGAAAGAAAACTGTCGTTGTAGGTGGTGGACTTGTAGGCTGTGAAACTGCTTTGTGGTTGGCGCAGAATGGAATTCATGTTACAATTGTTGAAGCATTAGATAAGGTAATGGCTGTAAATGGTCCACTTTGTGCTGCAAATAAAGAAATGTTGGAAGCATTGCTACCATTTAATGGAGTAGAAATTATCACAGGTGCAAAGGTTACAGAATTTGCGAATGGAGAAGTGAAAGTAGATACTAAAGAAGGTAGTAAGACTATTATGAGTGATAGTGTTATCCTTTCAGTTGGATATAAAGAAGAGAATACACTTTATAATAATCTTCAGTTTGATATTCCTGATCTTTATTTGCTTGGAGATGCAAAAAAAGTATCCAACATCATGTATGCAATCTGGGATGCATTCGAAGTAGCTAACCATATTTAATAGTGATATAAAGGTGACTGGTGATTTAAATTGGGTGATATAAAGAATTTTATATATTTTCAGAAAGTATATGAAATGCATAGTATGCATAGAGCAGCTGAACATTTATTTATTTCTGCACAAGGTCTTGGTAAAATCATCAAGAATCTTGAACACGAGTATAACACAACTTTTTTCGTTCGCTCTCAAAATGGTGTCATTCCTACAGATAGTGCAAAATTATTTTATGACTGGAGCAAAGAATTAGTTTTGCAGGATGCTCATATTAAAACTGAAATAAATAATCTTAATAACGGAATAAATCGCTTACGAATTGGTTGTGCAAGTGGTATCTTAAAGGCTATTCAACTTAAGACAATATTAGATTTTGCAAACTCAAATAAAACTCTTCATGTAGAATGGAGTGAGTACAGTAATGAAGAAGTCATAAATAAGCTTCTTAATTATGATATTGAGTATGGTATTGTTGTTGGACTACATGATTATCCTAATTTAGAACAAGTAAAATTATGTCAATGTAATCTTGTTTTATATGTATATGAAGGACATCCTTATTATGAGAAGGAAAAAATCCCTCTAGACATGCTGAGGGATGAAAATATTATAATAATGAATGAGAGTTTTCATATATATAATGATTTCATTAAAGCCTGTAAAATAAAGGGGTTTACTCCAAACATAAAAGCAAAAACCATGGATGGCGGAACCTTGATGCATTTATGTAGACAAAAAATAGGAATTGCGATTTCACCAAAATTTGAAGATGAAGCACCAGCAGGATTAAAGGCAATTGCATTTGAAGAGCCCTATCATTGGGATATTTATGGTACTTTTAGAAAAAATTCTAAAGATGATTCAATAAAAAAGCTTCAAGCTGCATTATTGCCACAAATCTAATTAAAGGTTTGTTTGAAACTATATAAAAAATCGTGTGAACAAAATTGATTTACACGGTTTTTTTATTGCGACGAATGCTGTATTAATGGGGATATGACTCTATTCTTGGAATAATTTCTTAATATGGGAAATACATTGGAAGAATGAGTAGAATATGCAATAATAACTATCAGGAAAGTAAAATTATGAGTACAATAATATTGATTATATACAGAAAAATGATCCAGCCACAAAAGAAGATATAGAATTTGTAGAAAAACATATTAATGAAACAATTTCTAAAGTGTATAAGGAATTTCTAAGATGTGTGAATGGGATAGTTATGAATTTATGTGTACTTTATGATACTTCTACTATTATTGAAAATCAGGAATGTAATGAGTTTTCTATTAATATGGCTGGATTTTTCGTTTTTGCATAGAAATACTTGCAGGAAGTGGAATTAATGGATTATGCAGGAATTAATCAAATTCATAGTTTATGTAAAGACTGGATCAATGATCCAACGACTCAAACAAGAGATGTTTCTTATGCTTATGCATTAGCACCTCATGAAAATAATTATGATATTATTTCTGTGAATTTAGTTAAAAAATAATTGAAAGTATAGAATAGGGGGATTATTAAATGAAAGTAAAAGATTATTCTTATGAAACATTTCCTAGATATACGATGGAAATAGAAGGGGCTTTAGAACTTAAAGGTAATAAGGAAAATTTAAGATGTCGAATGTATGATATAGAATATCAACCAGGATGTATCATTCGTTTCTTATTTCCAAATACAATTTTAGATGAAGAAAGAAAATATCCTCTTGTTGTTCATGTACAAGGATCAGGATGGTATCATCAAGATATGAGTGATCATATTTTTGATTTTATGCCTATTGTTAAAGCTGGATTTGCATATGCCATTGTTCAATATCATGGTGCACCAGATAAAAAATATCCAACTCAAGTCAATGATGTATTAAAAGCAATAGAGTTTTTAAAAGAAAACTATCAAAACTATCCTATTGATTTTAAAAATGTCTTTTTAAGTGGAGATTCTTCAGGAGGACATATTGCTTTATTAGTAGCTTTACAAAATAATTATTCGTTTAAAGGCATTATTGATTTATATGGTATTACAAATTTTATGACATTTAATGATTGGTATTCTAAATATGATTGGTATGAAAAAGAAAATTTAAGTGACTTTTTAGGCTCTTTAGATGAAGAACTTTTAATTGAAGTATCACCAATGACCTATTTAAAAGAAAATATGAAATTACCACCATTTCTTATTTTACATGGGGATAAAGACCATGTTGTACCTATTACCCAAAGTATAGAACTCTATGAAAAATTAAAAGAATATCATTACGAGGTAACCTTTGGTAGAGTTCATGATGCAGATCATGGAAGAAGTATTTTTTATAATGAAGATGTTTATCATACAATTATTACTTTTTTAAAAAAACATAAACAGGATTAAGAATTTAGTTCTTTCTTGATAATGGATAAAGAGCTATATTAGGCAGCACAAGTAATTGTGCTGTTTTTTTATTATTTCTGAAACCTTAAATTCTTTATATTCCGTTTAATTTGAAAGTATATCTTACTCAACAATTGAATATAAATATTGTCAAACAGTCTATTAAATGGAAGAAGCGAGTGAAATGGCCTGCCGGCTTTTCGTGTGATTGTTGAAGCTGTCATAAGTATTACTTAGTTAAGCGTGTTGGGAAGACTAAGTCTAGGAAGTGCATCATTCATCCTATGTTTGTTTATGATAATGCTAAAAAAAGCATTTAAATTTACCACTGAATAATACTAGCATAAAAAGAGTAAAAGTAATTAAAGAGAAACACTAATAAAGATAATTGAGTATTAGTGAAATAAAATGACGAATATTGTTGATTTTAAATGAAATAGACAATCTTTTTTTTTATGAAAAAATATAAGTTGAATATTGATTTTATAATATTAACATATATAAACAAAATACTTATAAGTAATTATTTGTACAAATAGGTCATTTTGTATAATTTGTATTTTTTGCAAACGGTTTACATTCAAATAAATTAATGATAGGATTGCAGATAGAACGGAATGCAATACAATATATATTGAGGAGGGAAATTATGAATAAAAACCTATTTAAGAAATTTGGGGCAACTTTCGTAGCACTTACACTTGCATTTTCCAGTGCTTCTGCCGTAAGTGCAGCTGGAGATACTTCTGAATTTCAACCAAAGGTAACTTACAGCAATGGTAATTATACTTTTGCTAAGTTATCTCATCCAGACAAAGCAGTATCTACACCTGATGGTATTGTTGATTACCTAGGTGGTGGAAATGTTGGCATTACAGGTCAGGACCAGGGTGCAACAGGACAAGGAGATCAGGGACAGAGTTATGCTTGGTCTGCAGCATCTTATGGTGATTGGATGTATGTTGGTACTTGTTATGCAGCAATGGGTAATACATTAACATTAATGGATACTACTCTTGGTGATAAATTCGATAAGGATGTTATGACTGCTGCACTTAAAGCGATGTTCAATGGAACATTCTTCTATGGACATGAAAAAGAAGATGGTACTCCAGATGAAGATTCTGACGGTATTCTTTGTAAAGTAAACGTTAAGACTGGTGAAACTAAGTTATTAATGTCTAAGTCTTTAAATGGTAAAGGGCCACTTTTCAGAAACGCTATGCGTTATAAGGATAAACTTTATTTCTGTGGTTCTGTACGTAATAAAGGTGCTAAGGCAGGTTTACCTAGCATTTATTGCATCGATCCTAAGACAGATGATATCAAGTGTGTTTACACTGGTATTACTCCACAGGAACTAGGTGCTGCCTATAAAGAAGGTATCAGTACTGGTATCCGTGGTATGACAGAATTCAACGGTGAATTCATTGCGAGCTGTGTAGGTGTTGATGGACCTTATATCTTAAAGTCTAAAGACCCATCAGCAGGTCAGTCTTCATTCAAGAAGATTGCAACTAAGAAGGATTTATTTAATTATCCTGCATATCATTATACAGATAGTATCTATGGTGGTTCTATCTGGGAAATGGTGGAATTCAATAACAAGCTTTATGTTGCTTTATGTACTGGTACACCGGAAAACAAACCTGATGAACATACAATGCAGTCATTTGCGATTGTATGTGGTGAAGAAAAAGCAGATGGCTCTTGGACATGGAGACCGGTTGTAGGTGATAAAGCAGATGGAGCTAAATACACATTTGGTATCGATCCAGAACGTACACGTGCTGGTGCATGTAACATGTTAGTATACAATGATCATCTTTATATTGGTGAATATGAAGATATCGAAATCGCATTAGAAGATTTAGTATTTAAAAAGAATGTAGAATTCTTAGCTAAGAACTTAGAACAGTCTGTAAGTCTTTACCGTATGGATAAGGATGAAAACATGGAATTAGTTGTAGGTGATGCAACTAAGATGTTCCCTAAAGGTGGCATTTCTGGACTTGGTTCTGGATTTGGACGTCATGAAAACCAGTATATCTGGCAGTCTACTGTATTTGATGGAAAGATGTACTTTGGTACATTTGACAGCAGCAGCTTATTACAGCCTATCGGACAGTTCACAAATGGTGATTTATTAAAAATGTCTAAAGAAGAATGGAAATCACAGATGAATTATCTTAAGGTTTTCATTGAATTAGTATTAAGCAAGAACGCTAAATATCCAACTCAGCCAATTGCTGAAACAGATTCTGATGAAGCAGATGTTGATGAGGATACTGAAGAAGATTTATCTGCATCTGAAAAGGTACAGAAGGCTATTAAATCTGCAACTGAAAGATATAGCACATCAACATATTCTTTAAATAGTGATAATGCTGAAGCTGTTACACTTTCTGATGATCAGGTAAAGGCTTTAGTGAATGGTCTTGAAGATGGCTCTATTAAAGCAAATAGCTTAAGTGATGAAGCATCAAATGATGCTATTACTATGGTTTCAGGATTAGATCCATTATCATCTTCTTTAGATGAAAAAGGTTCTCAGGAATTCGCAGATGAATATGCTGAAGTATATGAACACTACACACAGATTTCTTCTCAGCTTCCTGAAAAGTTAAAGAAATTATTTGAAGATTTCATGACAATCACAAAGAAAGATAATTTAATTGCATTTGGTAAGGTATTAAATTATTTATCTAAAGCTAAGCGTGGTTTTGATATGTATACATCAGCTGATGGTGAATCATTTACAACTATTACTACAAATGGTTTTGGTGATCCATATAACCATGGTTTACGTGCTTTCGCAACAGGTGATGATTGGATGGCTATTGGTACAGCTAACCCATTCTATGGAACTCAGTTATGGAAGATGACTTCTCCAGTTAAGAAAGTTGAACCAACAACACCAACTGAACCAGAAAAGCCAAACCCATCTGAACCAGAAAAACCAAATCCATCTGATTCAGAAAAACCAAATATTACAGTTACCCCATCTAATTCAGATAAAAAAGATACTACAACAGTAACAACTAAAACTGATGATAAGAAGGGTACAGCTAAGACTGGTGATTCAACTGATGTAACTACATCATTGGTTGCTGCAATTGGTTCACTTGCATTATTAGTTGGCTGTGCATATGTGCTACGTAAGAAGAAGGTAAGAGCTTAATCTCTCATCTCAAACTATAAAAATCTTAGATCATAAAAATATGATTTAGGAATATTATGTAACATTTATCTAAAAACAAGACAATATTCAAAAAAGTGAACTATGGATATATTTGCATTTATATTCCGTTTATTTTGAAAATATATCTCATTCAACAATTGAATATGAATACTATAGGACAGCCTATTAAATGGAGAAATCTCCGTTAAATAGGCTGTTTTTTTTGATTCTATATGTAACTGTTTTGTATAAAATATAGGCCTTTTAGAGTTTATAAAAAATGTTGAATTTATCATAGAAATTTAGTAATATTACACAAATTTTAGTATATTTGTTGCATGTCACAAAATACATATTATGTCACTCGACTGAAAGCGCTTTACTAATTGGGGCTTAGGTGATAAAATTTGAGCATGCGGAGTGGAAAAAATAAAAAGGGAGGGCTTAACATGAATAATAGCCTATTTAAAAAAGTCGGGGCTTCTTTTGTTGCATTGACACTTGCATTTTCTTGTACTTCTGCAGTAAGTGCAACAGGGAATAATTCCGAATTCACACCATCTGTTAACTATAGTAAGGGGGATTATACTTTTGGAAAAATCTCACACCCAGATAAAGCGCAAGCTACAACTGATGGTCTTGTTGATTATCTAGGTGATGGAAAAGTCGCTGTAACTGGTCAGGACCCAGCTGCAACAGGTCAGGGAGATCAGGGACAGAGCTATTCTTGGGCTGCTGTTGGTTATGGAGATTGGATGTATGTTGGTACTTGCTATGCAGCATCAGGCAGTACGATTCAATTAATGGGTAGTGCACTAGGATCAAAACTTGATAAGGAAGTTATGAGTGCAGCGTTAAAAACATTATATAATGGTACTTTTTTCTATGGACATGAAAAAGAAGATGGTACACCAGATGAAGATTCCAAAGGTATTCTTGTAAAGATTAATGTTAAGACAGGTGAATTAAAGTTATTGATGTCTAATTCAACAACTGGACAGTCACCAACTTTTAGAAATGCAATTGAATATAAAGATAAACTTTATTTCTGTGGAGCTGTAGCTGAAAAAGGATCACGAGCATCATTACCTAGCATTTATTGTATCGATCCTAAGACAGATGATATTAAACGTGTTTATACAGGTATGACTCTTCAAGAATATGGTCAAGCATATAAAGAAGGTTACAATACAGGTATTCGTGGAATGACTGTATTCGATGGAAAATTCATTGCAAGCTGTGTTGGATTAAATGGGCCTTATATTTTAGAGTCTACTGATCCATCAGCTGGACAGTCTTCATTCAAGAAGATTGCGACTAAAGAAGATTTATTTAATTATCCTGCATATCATTTCACTGATAGTATCTATGGTGGGTCTATTTGGGAAATGGTTGAATTTAATAACAGTTTATATGTTGCGTTATGTACTGGTACTTTAGAAAATAAGCCAGATGAAAAGTCAATGCAGTCATTTGCGATTGTACGTGGTGATAGAAAATCTGACGGTACTTGGAAATGGACACCAGTTGTAGGTGATAAAGCAGATGGTGCTAAGTATACATTTGGTATCGATCCAGAACGTACACGTGCCGGTGCTTGTAACTTAGTTGTTTACAAGGATCACTTATATATTGGTGAATATGAAGATATCGAAATCGCATTAAATGATCTTCTATTCAAAACAAATGTAGAATTCATGGCTAACAATATTGAACAGTCTGTCAGTCTTTACCGTATGGATAAGAATGAAAATATGGAATTGATTGTTGGTGATGCGACTAAGATGTTCCCTAAGGGTGGTATTTCTGGAATTAGTTCTGGATTTGGACGTCGTGAAAACCAGTATATTTGGCAGTCTCAAGTATACGACGGTAAGTTATACTTCGGTACATTTGATAGCAGTAGCTTATTACAGCCTATCGGACAGTTATCAAATGGTGATTTATTAAAGATGAGCAAAGAGGAATGGAAGTCACAGCTCAACTATCTTAAAGTATTTATTGAATTATTATTAAGTAAATATATCGAATATCCTACTCAGCCAATTACAGCAGCTGAAACTGATGCTGACGAAGCAAAGGTTGAAGAAGATACAGAAGAAGAAACTGATTTAACTGCATCTGAAAAGGTACAGAAAGCAATTGAATCAGCATCTAAGAGATATAGTGGTGCACAGGCCGCATCTGCTGCATCTAACAATAACGTAGAAACTATTAAACTTACAACTGAACAGATTAACACTCTTGTAAAAGGTCTTGAAGATGGTTCAATTAAGGCAAATAGCTTAAATAATGAACTTTCAGCTGAATTATTCACAATCATTTCTGGTATGGATCCAATGGCTGATTCATTAGATAAAAAAGGATCACAGGATTTCGTAGACCAGTATGCTGATGTATATGAATATTATAATGAATTCTCTTCAAGTCTTCCTGATGAATTAAAGGTATTATTTGATATTCTAATTACTGCAACTAAGAAAGATAACTTAATCGCATTTGGTAAACTATTAAAATATCTTTCTACAGCACAGCGTGGATTTGATATGTATGTAACAAGTGATGGTGAAACATTCTCAACTATTACTACAAATGGTTTCAATGATCCATATAACCATGGATGTCGTGTATTTGCAACAGGTGCTGACTGGATGGCAATTGGTACAGCTAACCCATTCAATGGTACACAGTTATGGAAGATGACTTCTCCAGTTAAGACAGTTGAACCAACAACACCAACTGAACCAGAAAAACCAAAGCCAACTGAACCAGAAAAACCAAACCCATCTGAACCAGAAAAACCTTCTGAAACAGATAAACCAAATATCACAGTTAAACCATCTGATACAGATAAAAAAGATACTACAACAGTAACAACTAAAACTGATGATAAGAAGGGTACAGCTAAGACTGGTGACTCAACTGATGTCACTACATCATTAGTTGCTACTATTGGTTCACTCGCATTACTAGTTGGTTGTGCATTTGTACTTCGTAAGAAGAAAGTCAGAGCATAGTAATTAGCTATAAAAAGATTAATCTAAATATAAAGAAACAGCTTGTTGGAATTCTCCCTGCAGGCTGTTTTTTTGGAAATTTAAAAGAACCTTTAATTTTTAAGGGGGGGGTCAATAGAAAACTCGCTTTAAATTATTGGGGGTTTCCACTTGTAAAGGGCAGTCATTTCTGACTGCCCTTTAGCGCGCTCATATTACTCCTATTTAAATGTTGTATTTATTCTTTTTCTTATAAGATCCTCTCTTTTGAGTATTAGAGAAGTGTTCCTGCCTCTTATCATGTTATGTATGACTTTACATTTTCTATAGTCCTTAATGTTCATTCTACTGCCGTATTCTGGACAGGAGATAATGGTTTTCTTAAGCGTGATACAATAAATCACTTCTTTTTCATTGATTTCAGTCATATGAGACTGTACAAAGGATTCATAATCCCCTAAAATAATTCTTAGATCATTATCCAATTTGTGATCTCCTTTCGCTTTGATTTTATATGAGCAAATTAATGATACAGCGAAAGGTTTTTAATTACACAAAAATACCTAAAAAAGTGGGAGCCACAGTGTGACCCCCACAGATTTAAAGGTGCTGTTTCCAAGACCCCCAAATATTTAGAGCTAAGGTCTGACCCCCACAAAAATTAAAGACCCATTTAAAATAACTAGGGGTTTCCTACGTTTTAGGGTTATTATGAATCACTGGGTGAAATTCACCCAGTGATTCTTTATAGTTTAGAAGTCTATTTCAGAAATATCTAAATCTAGCGATGAGTCTTCCTCATTATTTTTTATTAGGAAACACTGAATATCATCAATTCGGTGAGAAATAGACTCCAGACGAATAAGATATTTCTCTAAAACTTCATCTTCCTCAAGTATTACTGGTTCATTATTCTCATCAACAATAAGTTTAAATACCTTACTCATATCATTTACCATCCTTTCTGATACTTGTGTAATAGAAGGTTGTATCCTCATTCGATGTATAAAGGGTATGATTACGAAATCTCTCCCAGTTCAAATAGCTATTTGAGGCATGTTTGAGGAACTTGATGGACTTGTTTCTGTTTTCTACGATGGCAGTGTTCATCTTTCTATTTGATTTGTTATCCACAATTATGAAGCTATTTTGTATCTTTTTTTATATATAAGTAAAACTTTATTTCTTATGCTTGACATTCATTTTATCATTCATGTAATTACCGTAGATAATTACGAGTGGTAATTAAAAAAGGAGAAGTATATGAATAGTCAAAAAACAAAGGAAATGCTGGATAGCTTTTATATGGCAAAAAGAATACTAGACTTATTACCAGAACTTCCAGAAGGTGTTCTTCCTTCTTATATTCGTTATTTAGAAACGGTTCTTAATTTAAAAGAAACACATGAAAAGGTTAAAGTATCAGATTTAAGTACTGCACTCAATTTACCTAGACCAGGAGTCACACGTACTGTAAGTTCTATGGTAGAAAAAGGTTATTTAAATAAGATATCTTCTAAAGAAGATAGACGTGTCACTTATATTGAAATTAGTGATGAAGGCATGGCTTTATTCGAAAAGTTCAATAAGGATTATTTTGAAGACTTATCTCAAAGGTTAAGTGATATTTCTATAGAAGAGGCTGATTGTATGATTGAAACAATAGAAAAGTTCTATCAAGTGATGTGTGAAAGGAGAAAAGCATAAGTGAATTCAGATTTTACTCAGGGAAGTATTTTTAAGAAATTAGTCGCATTTATGATTCCTGTACTAGGTGCTTTAGTTTTGCAAGCAGCCTATGGTGCGGTTGACTTACTTGTAGTAGGACGTTTTGGAACAACAGCAGGCTTATCAGCTGTTTCTACAGGAAGTCAGGTATTAAACCTTGTGACATTTGTAATCACTCAGTTCGCAATGGGTATTACAGTACTCATTGCAAGATATATTGGTGAAAAGAAACAAGAAAACATTGGTGCTTTAATTGGTGGTGCTACAGTTTTATTTAGTATTGTTTCAGTTATTCTATTTATTATCATGGTTTTATTTGCAACACCTATCTCTATACTGATGCAGGCACCTTTAGAAGCACTTAATCTTACATCTATGTATGTAAGAATATGTGGTGCAGGTATTTTCTTTATTGTGGCTTATAATGTATTATCAGCTATTTTTAGAGGTTTAGGAGACAGTAAGTCTCCTTTACTCTTTGTGGCAGTAGCATGTTTAATTAATGTAGTAGGAGACTTAGTTTTAGTTGCTGGTTTCCATTTAGATGCCGCAGGTGCGGCAATGGCTACAGTACTTGCACAGGCATGTAGTGTATTATTCGCCTTTGGATTATTAAAGAAAAGAAAACTCCCATTTGAAATACATAAACATGATTTTAAAATCAACTCTCACTGCATTCGTGCAATGAAGATCGGTGTACCTCTCGCATTGCAGGAATGCTTGACTCAGATTTCCTTCCTTGCATTATGTGCCTTTATTAATCGTTTAGGATTAGAGGCATCATCAGGATATGGGGTAGCATGTAAAATTGTAAACTTTGCGATGCTTGTACCAAGTGCTTTAATGCAGTCTATGGCTTCATTTGTGGCTCAGAATGTAGGCGCAAATAATGAGAAAAGAGCTAAACAATCTATGTTTACAGGTATGGGTATAGGATTGTTTATTGGCGTTGTTGTATTTTGTCTAGTTATGTTTAAAGGAAATATGTTAACAGGAATCTTTATAACAGAACAAGGTGTTATTCATCAG
This sequence comes from Catenibacterium sp. CAG:290, assembly GCF_000437715.1. Classification (NCBI taxonomy): domain Bacteria; kingdom Bacillati; phylum Bacillota; class Erysipelotrichia; order Erysipelotrichales; family Coprobacillaceae; genus Catenibacterium; species Catenibacterium sp. CAG:290. The sequence goes on along the minus strand of NZ_FR898811.1, from coordinate 21,093 downwards.
GGCTATGCTTACTTAAAAGGCTTTGCATTGGAAACAATAGTCACTGCAGTACTTTTTAGTATGATTGGTTATTTTAATGGACATGACAAAACAGTATGGGTTATGGTACAAGGATTAGCACAGACACTTCTTGTACGTTTACCTCTTTCTTATTATATGTCTATTCAGCCAAATGCCAGCCTTACTCAAATTGGGCTTGCAGCACCAATTGCGACTATTGCTGGGATTATCCTCAATGTATGTTTCTATATTTATTTGAATAAGAAAATGAATTAGATAGCAGAAAATGCTGTCTTTTTTAGTATAATAGAACTATATATGGGAGGTGCTTATATGGAATGGGAATATAATTTTTCTAAACGTATATTAAATAGAGGCTTTAATTACTATCTAGATGGATATGTAGAGAATATATATATATAAACGCTAAAAAGATTAAGGCGGTTGTTTATGGAACACATCGTTATCATGTAGAAATTACATTAAATGGGGATGACATAAAAGAGATGTCTTGTGATTGTCCTTATGCACAAGATGGACACAATTGTAAGCATATAGCAGCAGTTCTTTTTGAATGGGAAAGACGTGTGAGTCATCCAGAAATAGCTAATTCAGAAATCATTGATGATGCATCAGATGATGATATACGTTCTTTTCTTTTGCAGTTATTTAATGAAAATCCTGAGTTAGTAGAACGTTTTAAACAATTTACATCAACAGATAATTCTATGGATGCAATGACTAGCGAATTATTTACAATTATAAATCATTACCAATATGCTCATAAATATATTAATATTGATAATACTGTGCCTTTTTGTGAGGATTATGAAAAGTGCGTATTTAAGTGGTTTGATCTTTTGGAACAGAAAGAAGAATACTTTAATGCGATTCGTTTCTTAGCTGAGGCTTATAGTATACTAGACTCTCTTGATATAGATGAAGATGAACAACAACCTTATGCTTTGTCATATTATATTAATGAGGCATTTACATATGTTCTTCCTTATATAGACATATCCGAAAGGAAAGAAGTTTTTGATTTACTACGCCAGCAATTCTATTCTATGAAGAATTATGCTTTTAAAATAGATCTTGTAGAGACTCTTCTTAGTCGTTTTATTGGAGATGAATATGTAGAATCTCAGCTTGATTTCGTAGAGGAACAATATGATTATTTTGGTAAGTATCCTTCTAAATTTGATAGAGAGTTTATGATTAATTCAGTTGTGAATGATTATCTTGAACTTTTAGAAAAGAACAATGCATCAAAAAAGGAGTTAAAAGATGTTTATAAAAAGTATTGGAAATATGATTCTGTGAGAATGAGTTGTGTTAAAGAGTGCATACTTAATAAGGAATATGACCAAGCTTTGAAATATCTAGATAAGTGTATTAAGCTTGACTATAAAGATCAATCTCTTTATAAGCGTGATATAGAGATGAAGAAAGATATCTATCAAAAACAAGGAAATAGAGAAGGCTACAGAGAAATGATAAAGATACTTGTCCTTGATTTCCGTGATGCTAGTATAGAAGAATATATTGAATTAAAGAATCTTTATATGAGTGAAGAATGGGTGAAGGAAAGAGATTCTATCATTAAACAGATCAATTCTGATTGGCTCTTATGTGATATATATGCCCATGAGAACCTTCATAAACAATTACTTGATAGTATAATAAAAAGTAACAATAAAAGCTTGTTGAAACAATATAGTCATCTTCTTAAAGTTGAATATCCTGAACAATTACTTCATATGTATAGAGTAGCTGTTGAAAAAGAGGCAGAGCATGCAAGAAATAGATCATATTATCATCAACTAGTAAGAGATTTAAGAACTATGAAACGTATTGATGGTGGTGATAAAGTCGTAGATGAAATTATCAAGAAATGGAAGGATCAATACAAAAACAGAACTGCAATGATGGATGAGTTAAGCAGAATATAAGTCCGGTGTGATTTTCTTATTGTATGCTTGGCAGGGCACTCATTCAGTCTGACTACAAGACATTACCGTAAAGTGAAGAAGTGTTATCGTAATTTCTTTGAGCGTACGTGTAGAAATAATATTAATATTACTTCTTTTCTACCTTGCTATAATAAAACTATACATTGGAGGTACTTATATGGAATGGGAAACTTATTTTCAAAAACGAATATTGGATAGGGGGTATGACTATTATTTTGATGATCGCGTAGAAGATTTACGTATTAATTCTAATAGGATTAAAGCAGTTGTTAATGGGACAGATTTTTATCATGTAGAAATTAAATTAAATGGAAATCAAATAATAGGCATGTCCTGTGATTGTCCTTATGCATTAGATGGACATAATTGTAAGCACATGGCAGCTGTTTTATATGAGTGGCAACTAAGAGTGACTCGTCCAGAAATAGATAGTTCCCAGCTTGTTGAAGATGCTTCAGAAGAGGATGTACGATCATTTCTTATTCAAGTACTTGATGATAATCCTAATTTAGTAGAATCGTTTAAACACTATACACAAAATGAAATTTCTCTGGATACAATGATTGATGATTTGGAGGGAGTTTGTGATTCTTATAGTGATGGTTATCATTATATCGATTATGAATTTAGCCGTGATTTTTGTGATAACTATGAAGATGCTATTGACAAGTGGCTTGATGTTTTAAAGAAAAGGGATCAATATTCTCTCGCATTTAGATTCTTATTAAAAGCTTATGATATATTCTATAAGTTAGATATTGAAGATCATGAAGGTGAAACGCATGTACTTTCAATTACTATTATAAGCGAATGGGCAAATATAATTAGGGGTATGGATGACTTAGAAAGAATAGAAGCATTTAATTTACTTAAACAGTATCTAAACAACATAAAAGATTATTACGATATACAACAGATTCTTGAAATACTCTTTGATTGTTTACCGGGTAAAGAATTCTTAAAACATCAACTTAATTTTATGAAAGGACAGTTAGACTACATAGAGAGTCATAATGATATTTTAGATAGAGAATATGCACTTGAAAGATTTGCGACAACGTATCTTGATTTATTAAAAAAGAGTCGTGCATCAAAGAAGGAGATAAGTGCCATTCATGAAAAGTACTGGAGATATCCTCCTATTAGAATGGATTGTATCCATGCTTGTATAGATAATAAAGAATTTGATAAAGCTTTGTGTTATATCGATAAATTTATTGAATTTGATTATGAGAACCAGTCTCTTATGAAATTTGATATGATGATGAAGAAAGATGTTTATAAGAAACAGGGAAACAGAGAAGCTTATAGGAAAGAATTAAAGAATTTGATTCTCTTTTTCAATGATACTAATTTAGAGGATTATGTTGAGCTGAGAAGTCTTTTTTCTGATAAAGAATGGATCAAGGAAAGAGACTCTATAATTGAACAGCTTACTCCTGGAAGGTTCTTATGTGAAATATTAGAAACAGAGCAACTATATGAACAGCTTTTAGATGTTCTCTTAAGAAGTGACAATAAATATTTGCTGCATCAATATACTGATTTGCTTAGTGAGAAATATCCTGAACGGCTGCTTCAGATATATCGAGAAAATGTTGAAAAACAGGCTGAATCTACTGGAAGCCGAAAACATTATTATCAAATTGTAGAAGAGTTAAGAATAATGAAATCTATTAATGGTGGTAATAAAATCGTTAATGAAATCATTACGAAATGGAAGGTTCAATATAAAAACAGAAGCGCAATGCTTGATGAATTAAATGGAATATAGTCCACTCCGGTGGACTTTTTTTACGTCCTTCTTTTACATAAAATAGACTCATCAATGGAAAACATAAACAAAAGGAGGTAAATGGAAATGAGCTAGTATTATCTTGTAGTAGATATTGGAACTTCTAGTGAGCATCATATATTAGCCTGTATACAAGAGAGAAAAATCAAACTAGAAGAAATATATCATTTTGAAAATGGAATGAAAAAGTGTAAGGAATTAAACAAGATTCCTGTCAGCATGTCTATTGATACTTGGGCAGTGGATTATGTCTTACTAGATGAAAATAATCATGTTGTAGGTGATTCTTATGGTTATCGTGATTATCGTACGGATGGTATGAATAAAGTAGTTAATAAGGTTATTGATGAAAAAGAATTATATGCTAAAACAGATTTTTAATAAACAAGTAATCAGTCATTATCGTCACCTTCATACGTGAAATTTTAATGAAATAATAGATATATTTCATTCGTTGGATACTATTGACTAACAGTAGGATAAAATGATAGATTATTAATCAGTTTATATATAAAGGAAGAGAATAAAAAAATGTTAAATACTTTCATGGAAATTGGTATATTAATTGTTGGTTTTATATTATTGATTAAGGGTGCAGATTTCTTTGTGGATGGAAGTTCTTCTGCCGCAAAAAGATTAAAAGTCCCTTCAATGATCATTGGACTTACAATTGTTGCCATGGGTACAAGCTTACCTGAATGTGCAGTCAGTGTCACTGCCTCAATGAGCAACAATAACGCTCTTGCAGTCAGTAATGTAGTAGGATCTAACCTATTTAACTTAATGGTTGTATGTGGTGTATGTACATTATTTGTACCTCTTGCAGTCTCTACAGATACATTAAAGAAAGAATTCCCATTCTCTATTATCTGTGCTGCTTTATTACTTGTATTTGGTTTAGATAGTATGCTAGGTAGAGTAGATAGTGCAATCTTTATTGTATTATTTGCCGCATATTTAGGATGGATGATCTACTCAGCATTACAAGCAAGAAATAAAGCATTAAGTGAAGACAATGATGAAGAAATCAAGCTATTACCAGTATGGCAGTGTATTGTATATATTGTCGGTGGTGCGGCTGCTATTAAATTTGGTGGTGATTTCGTCGTAGAAGGTGCTACAGCTATTGCGACTATGCTAGGACTTAGTCAGAACCTTATTGGTTTGACTATTGTCGCTTTAGGAACAAGTCTTCCAGAACTTGTCACTTCTATTGTAGCTGCAAGAAAGAATGAAATCGATATGGCTTTAGGTAACGTTATTGGATCTAATATTTTTAATATCTTGCTTGTATTAGGTATTGCCGGGGTCATTAGTCCTGTTGCCATTATTACAGAAAACTTGATTGATACATTTATTTTAATTGCAGTAAGTACTCTTGTATGGGCATTTGCATGGAAGAAGAAAGAACTTGTTAAGTGGCAGGGTATTGTGATGCTTGTCATTTATACAGCATATCTTGTTTATATTTGTATGCGTTAAGAAGGCGATGCCTTCTTTTTTTTGTAGTTGCTTAATAGTTGATAGCGCAACTAACGATATTAAGCTATATTTGAAGTAAGGAGGGAAATAAAAATGAAAATTTCATTAATGTTATTAATAGCGCTTATACCTACACTTATTGTCTGGGGTGTAATCATCTATGTCGTTTATTTGCTCATTGTCGCATTAAAAAAATATATTAAATCAGAGCCAGTACGTAAAGAAAAGGAAGAGTATGCTAAAACACTAGGAGGTATGATTAAAAAGCACCGCATGGAATGTCAGATGACTCAGGAATTTGTAGCAGAAACACTTGGTGTATCTAGACAGGCAGTCTCTAAATGGGAAAATGGTTCTTCTGATCCAAGTACGACTAATCTTATAGCGCTTGCAAGTTTGTTTGATATTACACCTGAAGAAATGTTGAAAGAAATACGATAAACTTTACAAAAATACCTACCATTTTAAGTGATTATTTATTATACTTGTGAAGTATTTTTTTTAAATACTGATTTTAAAATTTAAGGGGAGTTTGTAGTATGATTCAATTTTTTAAAAACAACATCGAACCTAGAAAGAAATTAAGAACAGCTGAAATTATTGTTCTTATTGCGTTAGTATTAGGTTCAATTATTTCTCTTTGTGTAGGTCTTAAAGAAGTACATTCTAATCCTGGTAAAGTGGATTATGTACAAAGCATTGTAATGAAAAGAAATACACAGGATGAAGACTATAGTTCAGACAACACAGTATGTGATGTTACATATAGTAAAGGTGACAAACAGCTTGTTGTTTCTTATTCTTATGAAGAATATACACAGTTAAAGAATAAGACTATTACTGCTTATGAATTCAAGACAAGTAATGGAACTGACTTATACTTTGATCACAAAGATGTGAGTCAGAAAGAAGTTAAACATTCTTATAAGCAGGTCATGGCAAATAAGACTATGTACATCTTTAACCTTGCATCTTCTTTATTTATCTTAAGCTTATCATTGGCTTTAATGTTGTTATTCTCTAAACAGTTTACAACATATGAAAAGAGCTGGTTCATGACTATCATGGTACTTGCTACTATTTTCGCTGTTGCTTTCCCAGAAGAAAGTGCAAATGGTGTGAATGGTATTGTTATCATGTTATTGTATCTTTTAGATACATTCTTAAATATCTTATGTGAATTACTCATTTCTAAACAGTCTCGTTACAACTTCTTAGTATCTGTTGCTGTAGAAATTGCGGAAATCGCAATGTGTATTGTATTAATGTATCGTTTTGCAACAATGGTGACTACATTATTCTTCTGGCTTCCAATTGATATCATCAGTTATATCAACTGGTCTAAGCATAAAGATGAAGAAGAAGATGAATTAACAATGGTAAGAAAACTAAAAGGTTACCAGGAAGTACTTGTTATTGTAGGTATCTTTGTATGGACAATCGTTGTTGGTTATTTCATTAGTGGTTTAGATATTGCAACTGATTTCTATACAAATAAGACATTAGAAACATGGATCATTTATATTGATGCCTGTGCCTCTGCCGTAGGTATTGCGAATGGTTTATTTATCTTCTTCAGATTAAGAGAACAGTGGATTGCATGGTATATCTGTGCTGCTTTAGAAGCTATCATTAACATCTTATCTGGACAATATGTATTATTAATTCTTAAACTTGGTTATTTCACTAATACAACTTATGGTTATATTAAATGGACTAAATATATTAGAGAACACCAGAAAACAAACGAAAAACTATCTTTATTCTAATTAAATTTCTCTATAACTTGAGAGTAGCTTATAAAACTGCTACAATAGGAACGTAAAAACATAAAGAAACAGGAGTGATTATTATGGCAATTGCTGCAGGAGATTTTAGAACTGGACTTACATTAATCGTTGATGGCGATCCTTGGGTTGTTTTAGACTTCCAACATGTAAAACCTGGTAAAGGTGCTGCTATCTTAAAGACTAAGATGAAGAACCTAAAGACTGGTTCTACACAGGACAGAAACTTCAACGCTTCAACAAAATTCGAAGCTGCTAACATTGAAAAGAAAACAGCACAGTACTCATATGAAGCTGATTCTACTTATTATTTCATGGATATGGAAACATATGATACTTATGAATTATCAGAAGAACAGATTGGATTCAATAAGTATTTCATCGTAGAAGGAAGAGAAGCATCTCTTATGTTCTTTGAAGGTGATTTATTATCAGTATCTATCCCAGAAAAAGTTGAATTAACTGTTGCTAAGACAGACCCAGCTATTAAAGGTGCACCATCTAACCAGACTAAGGATGCTGTTACTAATACTGGTCTAACATTAAGAGTACCTCAGTTTATTGAAGAAGGCGAAGAAATCGTTGTCTTCTCATCTGATGGAAAATACGCAGGAAGAGCTTAATATAAGCTCTTTTTTCACATATGAATAAAGTTGTACTTGTAACAGGTGGTGCTCAGGGGATAGGGAAAGCCATCGTATTAGAACTTGCGAAAAACCATTATGATGTAGTGATCAACTACCTTACTTCTAATAAAGCAGCGGCTTTATTAGAAGAAGAGATTAAAAAAAATTATGATGTACGTGTAATGACTGTTCAGGCAGATGTGTCAAAGGAAGAAGAAGTGGATGCCATGATTTCTTTAATAGAGAAAAAATGGGGTGGTGTTGATATTCTTATTAATAATGCTGCGGTTGATTTATCCAATCTCTTTCATCTTAAGACAGCAGATGAGTTTAGAAAGACATTGGATGTCAATGTCGTAGGGGCATTTAATTGCAGTAAGCGTGTCTATAGACATATGCTTGATCAGGAATATGGACGTATTATTAATATTTCTTCTACCAATGGGATAAATACCTATTATCCAATGTGTATTGATTATGATGCCTCTAAAGCGGCGTTGATCTCATTAACACATAATCTTGCCTTTGAATATGGGCCATATATTAATGTGAATGCAATCGCACCAGGATTCATTGGAACAGACAATGAACTAGATGGATATGACGAAGAATTCTTAAAAGAGGAACAGGAAAAGATCATGGTGAACCGTTATGGTAAACCAGAAGAAGTGGCTTATCTTGTGAAGTTTCTTATTAGTGATGAAGCGAATTTCATCAACAATACAATTATAAGAATAGATGGCGGCCAGAAAGGCAGCTGTTAAAAAAAGGTCCTGAAATCAATCAGGACCTTTCGTGTTATTTCTTTAAAACATTTGTAAGGGCGAATAGAATAGAAAGTTTACTATATTCTAGTGTCAAACCACCCTGGATATAAAGTGTATAAGGTGCAACAACAGGTGCATCGGCACTTAATTCAATTGTACTACCAGAAGTAAATGTACCAGCAGCCATTACTTCATCATGAGGATAACCAGGCATTGGTGCAGGCATAGTGGCTACAAATGAATCAATTGGAGAACTATTCTGAATAGCCTGTGTAAACTTCACTAGGTTTTCTTCTGTACCAAGTTCTAACGTCTGAATAATATCAGTTCTTTCTTCATTATATCTTGGAGATACATTATTAAAGCCTAACTTTTCTAGCATATAAGCACTAAATACAGCACTCTTTAAAGCATTCTTTACTGCATTAGGAGCCATAAACACACCCTTGAAGAATGTATTATTCATATTGAAGTTAGCTCCTAGATCTTTACCAATACCAGGTGCAGTTAATCTTTCAGCACACATAAAGATTAAATCTTTTCTACCTGCAATATAACCACCAGTAGGAGCAATACCTCCACCTAGGTTCTTCATTAAAGACCCTACAACGATATCAGCACCAATATGTCCTGGTTCCTTCTTTTCTACAAGTTCACCATAGCAGTTATCTACCATGATAATAACATCCTTATTGACTTCTCTGATCTTAGTAATAATACGTTCAAGCTTAGAAAGTGTTAAAGATAAACGTGAAGAATAACCCTTAGATCTCTGGATTTCTACAAGTTTAACATCATTCTTTTTTAAACGTTCTACGATTTTATCATCATCGAAATCATTATCAACTAAATCAATCTGTTCATAAGATACACCATGAGCCTTTAATGACTGACTAGATTCTCCTGAAATACCAATCATTTCCTGTAAAGAATCATAAGGTGCTCCAGATAATGAAATCATTGTATCACCATGCTTAAGTAAAGCAGATAAAGTTAAATAAAGCGCATTTGTACCACTCATGATCTGTGGTCTCACTAATGCATCTTCGCATCCAAGAATAGTTGCGAAAATAGCTTCTAGCTTATCTCTTCCTGAATCATAGCTGCCATATCCATTCATGTCCGCAAAATCAGAATAGCTGACATTATTCTCAATGAATGCAGAAAGAACTCTGTTTGAGTTATAGAAACAAACATCATCAATCTTTTCATAAATATCTTTTAATACAACATCAGATTCATTCGCAATTCTTAATAAGTTTTCATCTATTTGTTCTAATATCATAATTCCTCTCCTTTGAATACCTGTGCTATTATACACCAAATACACCACTATTTTAAAGAAAATCACAAACTCTTAGAATTTTAAATCCTTACAAATAAGATGATTTGTTGAAGGATTATTTTGTTATGTTTACTCTGTTCAAGAAATCTATTAGAATATCTAATGAAAGGGGTTTACATATGTATAAGGTTATAGAAGTAAAACAGAGTATATTTGAAGATAATAATAAGGATGCAGATTTATTAAGACAGGAATGCAAAGAGAAGGGTGTTTTCTTACTTAATATCATGTCTAGTCCAGGTTCAGGAAAGACAACTACGTTATCACGCACTATTGAAACAATCAAAGATGAAGTGAATATTGGTGTTATGGAAGCAGATATTGATAGTGATGTGGATGCGCACACTATTAGCCAGTATGGTGTACGTACAATACAATTACACACAGGAGGCATGTGTCATTTAGATGCGGATATGACAAGACAGGGATTACATGAATTAGGAATGGAAAATCTAGATCTTGCAGTATTAGAAAATGTAGGAAATTTAGTATGTCCTGCGGAATTTGATACAGGTTCCTCTTTAAATATTGCGATATTGAGTGTGCCAGAAGGGGATGATAAGCCTTTAAAATATCCGCTTATGTTTGAAGTATGTGATGTAGTACTTATTAATAAGGTGGATGTTCTTCCTTACTTTGATTTCGATATAGAAAAGTGCAAAGAGAATATTCATTATCGTAATAAGAATGCAAAGGTGTTTGAAATATGTGCAAAAAGTGGCGAAGGAATCAAGCCTTGGTGTGATTACCTCTTAACACGCATAAGAGAATGGAAGGAATAAAATAATGGCCTATAGAGATAATATTGATAGACTTGCAAGACGTATTACAGACCGAATACCAGTGAAGTTTAAGAAGCTTAAGGAAGATGATCCTGAATACAAATGTTTAAGTGAAATCTTGAATGATGAACAATGTAATTTATGTTTATTTTTTGAAGTACGCAAACCTATGTCTTTTGAAGAAATTCTTAAAAGAACAGGCTGGGAAGAAGAACGTGTTGAACGTGTATTAAAAGAAGTATGTGATATAGGGATGATTGAGTATAACTGGGAAAACGAAGATCATCATAAACAATATGTGATGCCTCAGTTTGTCCCTGGTTCTGCAGAATTCATGGTTATGAATAATGATTTAGTCAAAGAACATCCAGTTGTAACTGATTTTTTTGAACAGATGACAAGATTACCACTAGAAAAGGTCACTCCAATGGTGCCTCCAGGAGGGGCTGGTATTGGGATGCATGTTATTCCAGTAGAAAAATCTATTGAAGCCAATCAGGAAGCAGTGTCTGTAGAAAAGATTTCTCACTGGTTGAATAAGTATGATAAGTATGCTTTATCTCCATGTTCATGTCGTAGACAACAAAGAGTTCGAGGAGAAGGTACAGGTGATATTGAAGCCGATGTATGTATTGCGGTTGGGGATATGGCTGATTATGTTGTAGAGACAAATAAAGGTGGTCATTACTGTACTTATGAAGATGTTATTGAAACATTAGAAAGATGTGAAAGAAAAGGTTATGTGCATCAGATTACAAATATTGATGGTGAAGATAAGATCTTTGCGATTTGTAACTGTGCAGCAGGTGTATGTAATGCCTTAAGAACAAGTCAGCTCTTTAATACACCAAATATGTCTGCAAGTGCTTATCGTGCACACATGGATGTCAGCAAGTGTGTAGCCTGTGGTAAGTGTGTAGAAATATGTCCAGTAGGAGCTGCAAAGCTTGGTCAGAAGCTTTGTACAAAGAAGGGTCCTATTGAATACCCACAGGTGGAATTACCAGATATGATTAAATGGGGACCAGATCATTGGAATCCTGATTTTAGAGATACTGCCAAAGTCAATTGTTATGAAACAGGAACTGCTCCTTGCAAAACAGCCTGTCCTGCTCATCTTCCTGTACAGGGCTATATCAAGATGGCCAGTGTTGGACGTTACATGGATGCTTTAAAACTTATTAAAGACTTTAATCCATTCCCTGCAGTATGCGGTTCTATATGTAACAGAAGATGTGAACAGGAATGTACACGTGGATTATTGGATGCCCCTCTCGCAATTGATGAAATCAAGAAGTTTATCGCGGAAAGAGAACTTAATGAGGAAGAACGCTATATCCCATTATGTGAAAATGAAGAGGGCGGATTCTATCCTCATAAGATGGCTATTATTGGTGCAGGTCCTGCTGGTATGAGCGCTGCTTATTATTTAAGAATCAAGGGTTATCCTGTCACTATCTTTGAAAAAGAAGAAAAACCAGGTGGTATGCTTCGTTATGGTATTCCATCATTTAGATTAGAAAAAGATGTCATTGATGCAGAAATAGAAGTACTTAAGGCAATGGGCATTGAATTTAGATGTGGTGTAGAGATAGGTAAAGACATCACTATTGATGGATTACGTGAAGAAGGTTATGAAGCCATCTATCTTGCGATTGGTGCACAAGGTGGTAAGAAATTAAATATTCCTGGAATGAATGAAGAGTATGTTATGACAGGTGTTGATTTTTTAAGAGAAGTCAATAAAGAAGAGAGTAAAGATATGCTTAGTGGTCATGTGGTTGTCATTGGTGGTGGTAACGTGGCCATGGATGTGGCAAGAAGTGCTTTAAGAAGTGGTGCAGCGTCTGTTGACTTATTCTGTTTAGAATCAGAAAAAGACATGCCTGCAAGCCCTGATGAAGTAGAAGAAGCCATCCATGAAGGTATTACTATGCATTGTGGATGGGGTCCTCAGGGAATCAAGGATCATACAATCACATTAAAGAAATGTATATCTTTAAGGGATGAAACAGGTGCTTTTAATCCATCTTATGATGAAACTCAAACAGAAAGTTACCCATGTGATTATGTCTTATTATCTGTAGGACAGGATATTATTCCTGTAGAAGGATTAGATATCAATACAAATCCAAATGGTACAATTCAAGCGGATGCCATTACTTTACAGACTTCTGTAGAAGATATCTTTACAGGAGGAGATGTCTATACAGGTCCTCGCTTTGCGATTGATGCGATTGCACAGGGTAAAGAAGCGGCTGAATCAATGCATCGTTATGTACATAAGGGGCATTCTTTAACTTTAGGTAGAGATTTACACCAGTTTACTCAGTTTGATAAGGACAATATTTTAATCACTTTAGACTTTGATCATTCAAAGAGACAGATTCCAGGTACTAAACAGGGTCTTGCGACAGAAACATTTAAAGACTTACGTTCTACATTTACGCCTGAACAGGTAAAAACAGAAGCAAAACGCTGTCTTGGATGTGGTACAAGTGTAGTAGATCCTAATAAATGTATTGGATGTGGTCTATGTACAACTAAATGTGAATTTGATGCAATCAAGCTTACAAGAGATATTCCAGAAGGAAGCAATATGGTAAGATCAGAAGATAAGTTGAAGGCAATTCTTCCTTATGCTGCAAAAAGACAGATTAAGATCTTACGTAATAAGAAGAAATAAAGATGCATGAATTAGGTATTGTCGTACATATTGTCAGAACATTAGAAGATGTTGCACAGGAAAATAGTCTCACAGATATCCGCAAGGTCACATTACAGATAGGCAAGGTCAGTGGTATTGAACCAGACTATTTAGTAGACTGCTGGGAATACTATAAGAAGAAAGTGCCATTGCTTAAGTATTCCACACTTGATTATGAATGGATTGAAGCTATTACAATCTGTCATAACTGTCAAAATACTTATTCTACAATCGATTATGGCAGAGAATGTCCCTATTGTCATAGTGGAAATACTGTCTTACTGCAAGGCAATGAATGTTTAATTAAAGAAATAGAAGGAGAATAACTCCATACAAAAAATCCTCTCTGTAACGAGAGGATTATTTTTTGTGGATATCTTCTGTACCTGCTTTTATAGCAGTTTCATAATACCAGAGTTTATGATCAATTGTTTCTAGTTGTTTTTCTAATTGTCGCATTTCTTCTAATACAATCTCTTTTCTTCTCACAAAGAGTTGATAACGTTCTTCTAATGATTCATCACCACGTTTAACCATTTCTACATATTGTTGCATTTCAGAAATACTCATACCTGTATTCTTGAAACATTCAATAATACGCAGCATAGAAATATCTTTTTCTTTAAAAATACGATAACCTGATTCATTCTTTTCTAAGAAAGGAATGAGTCCCATTTTATCATAATAACGAATAGTAGAAACAGGTAAAGACATCATTTCTGATACCTGTTTAATTGTATAAGTCATCCAATCACCTCTTTAATAGTATAAGAAATAATAGAATGTGATTCAATAATTCTTGACCTTAAACCTTGCTTTAACGTTACAATTTTTTTAGAGAGGTGATATAAATGAAATCAAAAGTATTATTTACACGTACAATTTCTCCGGAAATGGTTCTTACTATGTATGAAGAGTTAGGAAAAGAATTAACAGGTCATATTGCGATTAAGTTACATTCAGGAGAAGAAGGAAATCAGAATTTCTTAACACCTGAGTTCTGGGCTCCTATAATCCGACATCTTGATGGGACAGTTGTAGAATGTAATACAGCTTATGAAGGATCAAGAAATACAACAGAAAAACATCTAAAGACAATCGAAAAACATGGATGGTCACGATATTTTAATGTTGATTTGTTAGATGCAGAGGGACCAGATCTTGTATTAGATATTCCAGGTGGTAAAGTGATTCAAAAAAACTATGTTGGAAAAGATATTGCAAACTATAATGGCATGCTTGTCTTATCACATTTTAAAGGACATCCAATGGGAGGATATGGAGGTGCTTTAAAGCAGCTTTCTATTGGTTGTGCATCTTCTTATGGCAAAGCATATATACATGGTGCAGGTGTTCCGGAAGATATATGGACAGCGAATCATGATTTATTCTTAGAGTCTATGGCTGATGCTGCATCATCTGTTCATAATTATTTTAAAGATAATATTGTATATATCAATGTGATGAAAAATATGTCAGTCGATTGTGACTGCTGTGCAGTGGCAGAAGATCCATGTATGAAAGATATTGGTATTTTGATTTCTACTGATCCTATTGCTATTGATCAGGCATGTTTAGACCTTGTCTATGCTTCAGATGATCCAGGTAAAGAACATCTTATTGAACGTATTGAATCAAGAAATGGTGTTCATACTATTGAAGCAGCAGAAGCATTAGGATATGGTTCTAGAGATTATGAACTTATAGAAATCGAGTCATGACAAAGTCACTATATATTTTCCTGTAAATGTGTGACTATTATTGCTGAGATAAAATAAAAATATAGGTAAAAGACAACAAATGGGCGTTGGAAAACCTATATTTTTTATTGACTTTTGCAATTACATAGTATATAACCTAATGATACTATTCAGATTACAAAGGGGGACTTATATGGAAAATAATGTTACATCAGGAAATATATTAAAACATATCGCATTTTTTGCGATTCCATATCTTTTATCTTATTTCTTACAGACACTCTATGGTATGGCTGATCTATTTATAGTGGGGCAATTTAATGCGGTAGATGGAATTACAGCTGTTTCTAATGGAAGTCAGGTCATGCATATGTTGACAGCAATTTTTGTAGGACTTGCTATGGGGGTTACTGTTTCTATCAGTCATGCAGTAGGAGCTAAGAATCATACATTAGTAGAAAGAACGATAGGTAATACGATTACACTCTTTGCATGTATTTCTATTGTTTCTACTATTCTGTTGCTTATTTTTGTTAAACCACTTGTTGTGTTACTCAATGTCCCACAAGAAGCAATGTCTGGAACTGTGCAATATCTTGTCATATGTTTTATAGGGATCCCTTTCATTACTGCTTATAACATCATCAGTTCTATATATAGAGGCTTAGGAGATTCTAAAAGCCCTATGTATATTATTGCGATTGCTTGTTTATTAAATATTATCTTAGACTATATCTTTATTGGATTATGTCATATGGGACCAATAGGGGCAGCACTTGGAACTACTGTGTCACAAAGCGTGAGTGTTATTATCGCACTCATCTCGATGAAATATCGTACTTCTGACATTCATATCAAAAAAGAAGACCTTCGTCTTCAATCTCAAGTATTTAAACAGATTCTAAAAGTAGGCTTTCCTGTCGCAATACAGGATGGATGTATTCAGATTGCCTTTATAATCATTACTATTATTGCGAATAGCCGTGGATTAAACGATGCCGCTGCAGTAGGTATTGTAGAAAAGATGATTACTGCCATCTTTATTATTCCTTCTACAATGCTTGCGACTGTATCATCTTTATCTGCACAAAATATCGGTGCCAAAGACTACGGACGTGCTCGTACAGTATTAAAATATGCGGTTATAATTACTACTCTTTATGGAATCATTGTTGCCTTGATTGTAGAATGTGCTGCACCTACACTTCTTGGATTATTTACTAAAGATACTACAGTAATCTTACTAGGTGTACAATATATCAGTTCTTATATTATTGATACAATATTTGCAGGGATTCACTTTAGCTTTAGTGGTTACTTTGCAGCAGATGGAAAGAGTTATATTGGCTTTATTCACAATATTATTGCTATTTCATTAGTCAGAGTACCAGGTTCTTATATTGCTTCTATAATGTATCCTCACAATTTATTTCCAATGGGACTTGCAGCTCCTTTAGGATCATTATTATCAGTTATTATCTGTTTAATCGCATATCGTATATTGAAGAAGAAAGATGAATTAAGTGTGCTATAATTAATTATAAGAGAGGTACATTTATGAATAAGATAAGATGGAATCAATTGTTCACTCCAAGAACATTAAAGAGAGGATATGAACTGTACCAAAGAGGTGCAGTAGAAGACATTCAACATAATGAATATGCAATCAAAGGAAGCATATTTGACGATGAAGACTATTACTCTATTGTTTATTTACGTGATGGAATGATAGAAGATATGGATTGTAGCTGTGAGAATGAAGATGAATATTGTGAACATATTGCAGCACTTCTTTATGCCTATGATCCTAAACAGACATATCAGTTCCATGATTTTCAAGAAGCCGATACTGATGAAAAGTACAAGTCTGTAATCAGAGATATTATTACAGAGAGTGGAAGCTATAAAGAGATGATCAATAAACTCATTTCCTATAAACGCTCAATTCTTCCTACAATAACAGAAGACTCTCTTGGATCACTTAATTTGGTATTTGAAACATTCTACCTCATTTCATCTATACCTGAAGAAAAAGATGATATCTTAGAAGAACTTAAGAATGATTTAAAAATAATCATTTCTTGCAGTCATAATAAAAAGACTTTATTAGATGTATTTGAAAGAGAATACCATTTTCATAAGTATGAGAAAGAAGATGAAGAGTATCTCACTGAAGTCTTTCTAGAATGTTTTAATGATGAAGAATTATATGAAGACAAGTATCGTATTGTGAATCATATGATTCTAGGTAGTGAAGCCTTGAAAGATATCTGGGATGGACGTATGCAATATTCTCGCTGGATATACATAGGATTAAAGATGTTGCAGGAAGCACATCAGTCTCATCAGGATATTCTTCATTTCCTTGATACATATCATAATTATCCACCAGTGTTTACTCGATATGCGAATATATGTTTAGAAAATAGAAATTCTAGTAAAGCGCTTGAAGTCGTTGAACTTGGATTAAAGTATCATCAAGAAGATGAAGATTTACTTAAGTTGAAAGAGGAGATTTCACCTTGTCTAAACCTTAATATTATAGATTGGGCGGATCAGTTTACAGATGTCATCTTAAAGCGTGGTTATGATTATTTTTATAAGAAGAAGATCAAGAAACTCTATCAGGAACCTTATGGTATTGCGGCTGTAGTAGAAGGATCAGAAGATTATCATGTGACTATAGATTTAAAGGATGAACAGGTCACTGGTATGTATTGTGATTGTCCTTATGCCAATAAAGGACATCATTGTAAGCATATGGCAGCTGTACTTCTTGCATGCAGTGAACATGAAAATTATGATGATATCAAAGAAAAACTAGATATCGAGTTTATAAAAGAACTCAAAGAACGTATTCATACACTTCCAAGAGATCAATTAGAACAGCTCCTTTTTAATGAAATGAGATTTAACGAATCTTTACAGCAACGCTTTATTGATCTTATTGAAACAACTACAATTCAAGATAAATACTTAGACTATCTAGTAGAACTGATAGATGATAATGAAGATCATATATCAATACTTTTAAAGAAGTTGAAAAAGTATCTTCGTATCTCTTTAAGTAAACTTATATCAAAACGTGATTACCAGACAGCACATGCGCTTATTGCCTGCACATTAAGTAAAGTCACATGTTTAGATCCGAAGAAAGAAGTCTATGAATTCCTTACAGATATCCACGAGTATTTGAGACAACTTATAAAAATCTATCCTTCTAGTGAAGAAGCCTTTAATGCAGTGAAGGAACTTTATAGTGACTGCTGTCTGCCATTTTATGAAGGTGTGATTGATCCAGTACTCTTAAATGATTTTGATAGTAAGCACTTCTATGATTTGAAGTTCAACCTTATTCATCAGAAGATTCTCTATTCATCTCTTTATGATGACAGAGAACTGCAAAAGGTTATTTATGAACGTTGGACAAAATATGGTTTGGATTTACTTATAGAATCAGGTAAAGAAGAATCAGTGATTCTTGATTATTTAAGTCAGTATGCAGATAGTGAAGCAGTACAAGTCAATTATGTTGATTACTATGTAAGAAAAGGTAACTATCAGAAAGCATTGGATATTTTAGATGAGCATACAGGTCAAGCTTATGAAGTAAAAAAACAAGAAGTTATAGAAGCAATGAATCATCATAAGGAAGTATCTTAAAGACTGCGAGAGCAGTCTTTTTATTGACTTCTTATAGCATAAGATTATAATAGTTCATATATGAACTATCTAAATATGAAAGAAGGTAAGAGTATGTATTTCAATATAGAGTTTCCAAATAAAATGGCTCATGCATATAGTGTAATGTGTAAACCACTATGTCAGGAAATAAAATTACCACAAACAGCTTTTGATATATTGATGTTTTTATCGAATAATCCTCAATATAAGACAGCAAGAGATATTGTAGAAGTAAGAAAAATTAAAGCTAATCTTGTTTCTATAAATGTAGATAAGCTTGTAAAAGAAGGGTATCTAGAAAGAAGAGAAGTGGCAGGAGACCGCCGAAAGACAGAACTTGTATGTACTTCTCAGGCAGATTCTATTATAGAAAAAGGACGCGTAGTTCAGAAAGATTTTAAAGATATATTATTTAATAATATGGAAGATTCTATGAAAGAAATATTATTTAAAGGTATGGAAATCATGGAAGATAATCTTGATAGGATATTGGAGGATCAATAATATGACAGTGTTAATGACTATTCTTGTTACATTCTTTGCGGGTATGGGTGCAGGACTTGGTACTGGTTTTGCAGGTATGAGTGCTGCAGCTGTTATAAGTCCAATGTTGATTACTTTCTTAGGAATGGATCCTTATATGGCTGTAGGGATTGCCTTATCTTCAGATGTACTAGCAAGTGCAGTCTCTGCCTATGAATATGGTAAAAACAAGAATCTAGATATTAGAAACGGTTTAATCATGATGGTTTCTGTATTATGCTTTACAGTAGTAGGAAGCTATATCTCTAGTTTAGTGCCAGCAGCCACTATGGGTAATTTCTCAGTCTTTATGACAATGCTTCTTGGTGTAAAGTTTATCCTTAGACCCGTTATGACAACAAAAGAATCTATGGAAGCAGTCTCTCCTCAAAAAAGAGCCATTCAGTCAGTCATCTGTGGTGTTATTATTGGTTTTATCTGTGGTTTCATTGGTGCAGGTGGAGGTATGATGATGCTTCTTATTCTTACTTCTGTATTAGGTTATGAACTTAAAATAGCAGTAGGAACAAGTGTCTTTATTATGACATTCACTGCCTTAACAGGTGCTGTATCCCATTTTGCGATTGGTGGGACACCTGACTGGGGTGTATGGATTCTATGTGTTATCTTTACATTCATCTGGGCAAGAATTGCGGCGCGATTTGCGAATAAAGCGACTCCAGAAACATTAAATAGAGTGACAGGTATCATTCTAGTTATATTAGGTGTTGTGGTATTTGCATTTTCAATGGTGAAATAAAAAAAAATCTTCTTTACATATGACGTAAAGAAGATTTTTTAATTACTTAGAAATAATTTCTACACCATCTTCTGTCACAAGAAGAGTATGTTCCCATTGTGCTGATAGTTTTCCATCATCTGTATAAACAGTCCAGTCATTATCAGTACCTAGATGGATATGACGTGTTCCCTGGTTAATCATTGGTTCAATAGTAAATACCATTCCAGGAACTATTAATACAGTCTTTTCTTTTGGTGTATAATGATATACATAAGGATCCTCATGCATGGCTTTTCCAATACCATGACCACAGAACTCTTCTACAACACTATATCCATTAGCATGGGCATGCTTTTCAATTGCTGTACCAATATCAGCAATAGTACTTTCCCAAGGCTTTACAGCCTTCATACCTTCTTCAAGACATTCTTTAGTCACTTTTACTAGACGCTGTGCTTCTTTTGATACATTGCCTAGCATAAACATTCTTGAAGCATCCGCATAATAGCCATTTACTCCAGTTGTCGCATCCACATTAATGATATCTCCATCCTGAAGTACATAATCTCCAGGAATACCATGACAAACTTCATCATTGACAGAAGTACAGATACTCTTAGGATACCCTTCATAGTTTAAATCTGCAGAATAACCTCCATGACTTGAAGTATAAGCTACAGCCATATCATCAATATCCTGTGTTGTCATACCAATTTGAATATGTTCTTCAATATAATCTAATAATCCATTATTGACAACAGCTGCTCTTTTAATAGCTTCAATCTGTTTCTCATTCTTAATCATTTTATGATTAGGAATAAGATAACCATGTTTTTTATATTGTTTAAGCTTTTTATCAAAAGCTTCATGACAATCATGATAGTCTAACTGACTACCACACCAGCATTTTCTTTTCATTCTTTTACCTTCTTTCTGTATAAAGTATACACCATTTTTTAAAAAATTACATTGAAAGTTAGTTGTATATAACTAGGAGTACACAAATGATTTATTATTTTACAGGAACAGGCAATAGTCGATATATTGCAAGAGAACTACATCAACAATTAAATGAAGATTATATAAGTGTCAACTACCCACGACCTAAAGGTCATGGGCTTGTAACTGCCCAGTCGTACTAACGGTTTACACCTCCGACCTTTAACCCCAATAGATATTGC
>NZ_FR898810.1:0-5602 GCF_000437715.1 Catenibacterium sp. CAG:290 | reverse complement strand
AATATTATAAGCTTTCTGCATTTCATTAAGTTGTTTGGCATAAGTTTTTCGTTTATCCTTATCTTTAGAATTACCATAAAGAAAGAGTAATTTACGGTATCTCTTTGTACGCATAAGCTGGTTATAATTCTTTCTCATAAGACCTACAAGTTCATTGCCTGCTTTGCGTATCTTATCAGAAAGAGCCACTACTTTAAGTGCATCAGAATAAGGCATATCGGTTTCTACAGCCAGGATATGCCTGTCAGAAAGCTTATGAAATTGTTTAAGAATCCTTTTGTATTCTTCGTCAGTTATCATTTTTCTGCTCCTTAATATTATCATCTTAATTACTGTAGATACAAAATATCCTCTAGGCCATAAAATACCGCATCCTGCATAGAATTGTATTAATTGTGGAAATGCCTTGAATAGTTCAATAGCACTTATATCTTTAAAAGTTCTTGCAACATCACAGGAAGCAGCAGTTTGTGGTACATCTACAAAGACATGTACCTGGTCAGGCATCACAACAAGAGCCTTAATGAGATAATAGATTTTCTGTAATGTCTGTTTCAATGTTTCCTCTACATCGCCTTTTAATACCAGAAACATGAATTTAGAATACCTGATGATGTGATACTGTATCAGATATTTTCAATACGAAGCAAGTCAAGAAATATGATACTCTCACCTTCCTCAACAGAATAGATACGTGCAGGGTTTTCAAGTTCTGTTTTCCATCCAGTAGAAATGGAAATATTTATTTGTATATTGTCACTTTTAGTTCGTGCCATTACTTTTTTCCACAACTTGAATGATATGCTGAATTATTAGGATTGCACTGTTCTGCATGGTTATTATTGTTCGCTATATGTGCAGCATTATTAGGATTTTTCTGATTACAGTGATGGTTGTTTTGTTGTATGTGTGTTTATATCATGTTTACTTTTACTAATAATATGTTTACTTTCTATACTTTAATATACATAGATTATATATCATTTTTCTAAGTATTTATCAAGTGAAATGTGGCTTTCATCCCACACGCAAGCGTGTGGGTTTTTCGCCACAAATTTATAACACGAGTTTTGGAAAAGAATTCTTCTAATTGTTTCTATTATTTAGGTAATACTACAAACATATAGTTTTCATCACCCATATCAAGTTTGAAATAATAATCACCTACCTGATTAGGACCATCCATTGAATCTGCGAGTAATGAAAGCCATTCTGTTGAGGAATTATCTTCTTCTGATAAAATTCTTAACAAGACGATAGCCCATAAATAGAAATTAGCTCTTTCTACACTTGTATCAGAACGACATGCAATTGTCACTAGTTTATGATTATCTAGAGAATACAACAAAATATACTTAATATCTTTTGTGATTCCATTATCCTTGATATCATACACAACACCTAGATTTTCACTTGAACAAAGCATAGAATTAATTGATACATCATATTTTGAAGAATAAGAGTCTTGCATTTCTTATTTACTTCAGTTAAATCATCTTTATAAGGTCCTTCATTAAGGAAATCACTTTAGATAATTTAAAACAATTATTCATTAAACAGTTATAATTTACATTGACAAAAAAAGACACCAACTTTGTGGATGTTTAGTCCTTAAGTTGATGCCTTTGAATTCTTACTGATTCAATTATTTTCCAAAATATCTATCTAATAAACCTTTTAATGCTTTTCCATGTCTAGCTTCATCTCTTGCCATTTCATGAACTGTATCATGAATTGCATCTAAGTTATTCTTTTTAGCACATGTAGCAAGTTCAACCTTACCAGCAGTTGCACCAAATTCACAGTCTACACGCCAAGCTAAGTTATCCTTAGTAGTTGCTTTCATATTTGGTTCTAAGTCTTCACCTAACATTTCAGCAAATTTAGCAGCATGTTCTGCTTCTTCATAAGCTGCTTTTTCCCAATATAAACCAATTTCAGGATAACCTTCTCTATGTGCGATTCTAGCCATACATAAATACATACCAACTTCTGAACATTCACCTTCAAAGTTTGCTTTTAACTGATCAAAGATATATTTCTTATCTTCATCAGTGATATCAGGATTGTTCTTTACAGTTTTAGCATAAATACCATATTCATGTTCAGCAGCTAATTTCATTTCACCTTTTACTTCTTCAAACTGATCAGCGCCTACATGACATACTGGACATTCAGCTGGTGCAGCATCTCCTTCATAAACATATCCACACACTTTACATACAAATTTTGCCATATTCTTTTCTCCTTTTTAATTCCTTATTAGGAATGATTACTATTTAAGTATAACATATAATTCTCCAATGTCAATGGATTTGACTTTTTTCTGTAAACAAAAAAATTCCCATCACACAAGTGATAGGAATTTAATAGTTTATTCTACACCAACAATAAATGAGTAAACTGGCTGTTTACCAACATGAACTTCACATTCTACATCTTCATAGTTTTCTTCAATGAAGCTTCTAGCTGCTTCCTGTTCTTCTTCTGTTACGTCTTCACCACAAATAAGTGTAACGATTTCAGAATCTTCATCTACAAGATTGCTTAAGACATTCTTTAATGCTTCTAGCTTATCTGGTACACAAGCCACAATCTTCTTTTCACATAAAGCCATATAGTTATTTGCTTTAATTTCTAAACCATCAATTGAAGTATCCTTGATTGCGAAAGTCACCTGACCAGTCTTTACATTCGCAATAGCTTCCTTCATTTCATCCACATTTTCATCTAATGTTGCTTCAGGATTATACATGATAGCAGCAGATAATCCCTGAGGAATAGTCTTAGTAGGTAATACTACAACGTCTACTTCTCCTTCTAATACTGTAGCCGCCTGCTGCGCAGTCATGACGATATTAGAATTATTTGGAAGAATGATGACATGCTTTGCATTCACACCTTTGATTGCTTTAACGATATCTTCAGTTGCTGGGTTCATTGTCTGACCACCAGATACAACATGGTCACAATTTAATTCAAGGAACATATCCTTAATACCATCACCTGCAGCAACAGAAATAAGAGCCATTTCCTTAGCAGGAGCCATTGGGATTTCTTCTTTTTCTTCTTCAGATACTTCAGTATTCACTACAGTTACCTTAGTGAATTCACCAAAACGAAGACCTGTATTTAAGGCATTACCAGGCTTTAATGTATCTACATTACCAATAACCTTGTTATCTTTCTGTGCTACTTCTACGTTCTTACCTGGTAAATTCTTTAACTCATTGATGAAACCATCTAAGTTGAATGCATTCATCTTTCTGTCATCAATCTTTAATGTGAACTGTACACGATAACCATAAGGCTTTTCTTCTTCCTGTACAATTTCCACATCACTTGCAGCACCAACATTGTCTACTTTTTCAATCACTTCACCAGCAAGAGCAGCCATGAAACCAGTTAATACTAATAATAAACCAGCTCCTCCTGAGTCAACTACACCTACTTCTTTTAATACTGGAAGAAGTTCAGGTGTATTATCTAAAGACTTTTCAGCACTCTTTACAAAGTAAGAGAACCAGTCTTCAATTTCCATATCTGGCTGTACATACTTAGCAGCTGCATCAGCAGATTCTCTGATAACTGTTAAGATTGTTCCTTCTACTGGACGCATAACTGCCTTATAAGCCACTTTAGCACCAGAAGAGAATGCATCAGATAATTCTGCAACATTAGCAGTTTCTTTGCCTTTAAGTGATTTAGCTACACCTCTAAAGATCTGAGAAAGAATAACACCAGAGTTACCTCTTGCTCCCATTAATAAGCCTTTAGAAAGAGTTTTAGCGATATCACCAATAGGTGTATCATCAGCAAGCTTTTCAACCTGTTCAGCCCCAGAATTGAATGTAAGAGACATATTAGTACCTGTATCTCCATCTGGTACTGGGAAGACGTTTAAAGCATCTACCTCAGGATGATTATTATGTAATACGATGGCCCCGCTTAAGACCATCTGTTTAAACATTTTACCGTTAATTTCCTTCATGCTTCATCCTCCTAGTCCATTACACGGATGCTCTGAACATAAACATTCACAGCTTCAACATCAATATCTAGAGTCTTTTCTAGTACATATTTCACTTTCTTCTGTACTTCATATACGATTTCAGAAATCTTCACACCGTAACCTACAATAATATAAAGATTAATAATAGAACCAGTCTGACCTTCTTCAACAACAATTCCTTTAGAATAATTATCTTTACCTAGAAGATCATAAAAACCATCCATCATCTTCTGGCTAGCCATACCTACAACACCATAACATTCTGTTGCAGCTCCGCCACAAATAGTAGCAATAACGTCAGTTGAAATATCTATATTTCCAAGATCAGTTGTTTTTTTAATCATATTGATTCCTCCATTTTTATTCTTTTTTCATAATAGTAATTATATATCATATACACAAACATTACAAACAATTAGGATTATAGCAAACAATAAAGATTTTTCAATCCTTATTTAATGCTTAAATACACCTTTTTTTACATTTTAGACAGATTAATTAAAAAAATGATTGATTTTTGATGAGGTAGATGGTAAGATACACGAGTATGTGAAACAAGTAAAAGGATGGTGAATTCAATGTCTAGAAAATGTCAGCTTAGCGGTAAAGGACCTATGTCTGGTAACAACCGTTCTCATGCATTAAACGCTACAAGAAGAAAGTGGAATGTTAACTTACAGAAAGCTACTGTCATCATCGATGGTAAGCCTACAAAGGTAAGAGTTTCTGCAAGACAGTTAAGAACTTTAAGAAAGAGCGCTTAATCGATATAATAATAGAGGCTGGTAACAGCCTCTTTTATTTTACTATGTCTAACACTTCTATAAGTTTGTCTATTTCGTATGTGACAGCTTGAGAAGTGTTTTTTTGATGTGCTGGATTAAAGTAGCATGTATCAATTCCTGCGTTTTCTCCACCCTTTATATCACTTGTAAGTGAGTCTCCAATAATAATTGTACTATCAGGATCATAGTAGGTCTTTTCTTTAATATAATTAAAGTATGTAATATCTGGTTTTTCATATCCTACATCTTCTGAGATGAATATATCATCAAATAGGTCATAAAGCCCCGTACCCTTTAATTTGCCTAACTGAGCGACTTTTGAACCATTTGATGCTGCATACTGCTTGCAATGTGGTTTAAGTGCCAAAATGACTTCTAAGGCGAATTCATTCAAACAATAATAAGTACCTAATGCTTCCTGATAATCCTTATTAAACTGAACACCATCAATAGAAACATTAAGTAATATAAAAAAGTCTACAAAACGTTTCACCATGAGTTCATTTCTTCTTGAATGATCCTTTTCAATCATCTTCCAGCATTCTTTATTAATCTTTTTGTATTCTTCAAATTGTGCTTCTGTCATAGATACGCCATGCTTCTCTAAACATTTTTCCATGCTGATTCTTTCAGACATTTCAAAATTAAGAAGTGTGCCATCTATATCCCATAATATAGTTTTATATTTCATAATGTCCTGCCACTCAAAATGTGATTAAATATACTCACATAGAGATAATGTAAGTTCTCACGAACATTACTTACTATGTCATCGTGTATGCTTTGGATTGACCGAAATCATATC
>NZ_FR898809.1:5750-6085 GCF_000437715.1 Catenibacterium sp. CAG:290 | reverse complement strand
TTCTTTTTTTTGTGAACTATTAGTTCTCTCTTAAAAAAGTTATTCACACCTATTGCGTACTTTTTTTACGATTCTAATGTGAATACTTGTAATTGATCTTTAAATAATAAAGAATAGTAGTAAAGAAGAGAGGAACATATATGACACTTACAATTGGATTTATTGGAAATGGTAAAAGCACAAATCGTTACCATATGCCATTTATACTCACTAGAAAAGATAAAATTAAAGTAAAGACAATCTATAACCGTTCTATTCACTTTGATACATGGAAGAAAATAGAAGAAATTCAATATACAGATAACTTAGATGAATTACTCCATGATAAAGACATT
>NZ_FR898809.1:0-5708 GCF_000437715.1 Catenibacterium sp. CAG:290 | reverse complement strand
GTAGTGACTTTAAAATCGAGTCTTCATTATGAATATGCGAAAAAAGTATTAGAAGCAGGAAAACATTGCGTAGTAGAAAAGCCATTCGCAGCAAGTTATGCACAGGCAAAAGAACTATTTGATTTAGCTGAGTCTAAAGGACTCATGCTTCAATGTTATCAAAATAGAAGATTTGACAGTGACTTCTTAACTGTTCAGAAGGTCATTGAATCTGGAAAGCTTGGGGATCTATTAGAATTAGAAATGCATTTTGATTACTATCGTCCAGAAGTACCAGAAAGCATTCATGAATTCTCAGTAATTGATTCTTATCTCTATGGTCATGCTTGTCATACCTTAGATCAGGTCATCTCTTATTTTGGTAAACCAGATCATGCACATTATGATGTACGCCAATTATTAGGTACAGGACGTATGAATGATTACTTTGATTTAGATCTTTATTATGGAACTCTAAAGGTCTCAGTAAAATCATCATATTTCCGTATAAAAGAGCGTCCTAGCTTTGTTTTATATGGTAAGAAGGGAATGTTTACTAAAACAAAAAAAGACCGTCAGGAAGCGGATTTGAAACATTTCTATATGCCTTATGAACATGATGACTTTGGTTTAGATACCCCAGCTGATTATGGTACTCTTATCTATGATGAAGAAGGGCATTATCATGAAGAAAAGGTAGAAACAATAAAAGGTGATTATGGTTACTACTATGATGCATTGTATGAAACAATCATCAATCATAAGCCACAGCTTGTTACTAAGGAACAGACATTATTACAGATGAAGATATTAGAAGATGCTATTAAAGGATTGAAATAGGAGGAACTATCATGAAATTAGGTATTGTAGGATCAGGAATGATCGTTAAAGACTTTTTAAAGATGTTTAATGAATTAAACGGTATTGAACTATTAGGTATTTCAGCACGTAATGAAGAGAACTTAAAGAACCTTTGTGTTCAGTATCCTATTGAACGTTATTATTTAAGTTATGAAGAAATGTTGGAAAATAAAGATATTGATACTATTTATGTAGCTGTACCAAATGATCTACATTTCATTATGTCTAAAAAAGCGCTTCTCGCAGGTAAAAACGTTATATGTGAAAAACCATTCACGACTAACCTCAAAGAGGCTTTAGAACTCAAGGAAATCGCTGAGAAAGAGGATTTGTTCCTTTTAGAGGCTATTCCTAATCGATTCTTCCCTAACACATATCTATTAAAAGAAAAGGTAAAGGAATTAGGCAATATTCGTGTGATTAACTTTAACTTCTCACAATATTCATCAAGATATGATCGTTTTAAGAAGGGAGATATTGCGCCTGCTTTTGATCCAAATCATTCAGGCGGTTCTTTAATGGATTTAGGTGTTTATAACATCAATCTTATTATGGAACTTTTTGGTAAACCTGAAAATGTAGATTATTATCCTAATATTGAAAGGGGTATTGATACATCAGGTGTACTTGTAATGGATTATGGTTATATGAAAGCAGTTTGTGTTGCCGCAAAGGATTGTCAGGCACCGCTATCTTCTACTATTCAGGGAGATGAAGGTTATATTGTCATGAGAAGTCCATCAAGTCAGATTACTGAATTCCAGATGGCTTTTAATAAGCAGGAAGAAGTGACTTATAACGAAAACGGACCACATAACCGTATGTATTATGAATTTGTGGAATTAAAGAAAATCATTGAAACAAATGATAAAGAAAAGATGGCTGCACTTTTACAGGATACATTAGATGTTATGGAAGTACTTACTGAAGCAAGAAAAAAAGCAGGGGTTATATTCCCTGCTGACTAAGAGATGTTCAACATCTCTTTTTTTATATTTTTAAATCTTTATGAACTATTCCAACAAAAAATAGAATAAGAATTGTGACTAAGACAGTAATCACAAATAGTTCTAAAGTGTTCTGCTTAGGTTGTTCTTTTCTTTGAACTGTGACTGAAGCATTTTTATTTGTATTATTTGTATTTTGAACTGTTTCTGTAAGAACAGGTGAATAAGCCTGTACAGAGGTTGGCTGTACACAGCCAATCACTAACATTATAATTGATAAACACTTAATTAATCGCATCATGATAGAGTTGCTCATTGAAATGCCTTCTTTCCCCATATACAACTGTATTCTAGTCCTCATATAAACAATCGTCAATATAACAAGCGCTTACAAATATATAAAAAAGAGAAGAAAAATTCTTCTCTTAGTGATGGAAATTTGTATGTCCAGTAGAAAGTTCTGGTCTTTCAAGACCAGCTTTTTTACCTGCTTCAATAGACTTAAGAAGCCAGCTCATATTTTTTGCGATATTCTGCATAGTCGCAATACCTTCTGCATCTTTATAAACATCTTCAGGTTCACTTCCAAAGACTTCATTCCAATAATTGGCAGATACAATAGGCATATGAGAAATACTGAAATGTTTGTTGACAACATCCATGCTTGCCACCTGTCCAGCACGTCTTGCACTAAAGATACAAGCTCCTGGTTTATAGACAAAGACACTCTTATTTGAGTAGAAGGCTCTGTCTAATACCGCAAGTAATCTTGCACTCGGATGAGCATAGTAGACAGGTGAGGCAAAGATAAAGCCATCACAGTCTTTTGCTTTTGTAGTGATTTCATTGACTACATCATCAAATACACATTGATGTTCAGTTACACACTTCTTACAGTTCATACAATCCGCAATAGGCTGATTGCCAATAAAGATGATTTCTGTTTCAATACCTTCTTCTTTAAATGTTTCAGCCATAATATCTAACGCTGCACGTGTACAGCCATTATTACGGGAACTTCCATTAATCATCAATACTTTCATAATGTACCTCCTTATGGTAATGGTTTACCACTTGCTAGATAAAGATCATACCATTCCTGACGTGTTAATTCGATATTCGCAGCTTCTGCTGTTTCAATTAAATGTTTAGGAGAAGTCGTACCAGTAATTGCTTGAATATGGGCAGGATGTCTTAAAATCCATGCAGTCGCAATTGTGGCAGGAGTAACATTATATTTCTTAGCTAAATCATCAAGAACGTTATTTAATTTCTTATAATCAGGATGATTTAAGAAAGTCCCTTCAGCCCAAGATGCCTGCACAATACTCCAAGCCTGGATTGTAATATCATTTAAACGACAATAGTCAAGCACACCGCCATCTTTATCAATCGCAAAGTCTTCCTTCATATTCATGTTCATACCACTATCAATCATTACAGAATGCACAATAGAAAGCTGTAACTGATTAATAATAATAGGATGCTTTGTATATTTCTGTAATAAGGCAATCTGTCCTGGTGTATGATTAGACACCCCAAAGTATTTGACCTTACCACTAACATACAGTTCATCAAATGCTTCTGCCACTTCTTGTGGGTCACATAATGCATCAGGTCTATGCAATAAAAGAATTTCTACATGATCAGTATGGAGTCTTTCTAAGGATCCATTGACTGCATTTATAATATACTCTTTAGAAAAGTCATAACGTTTCCCAGGTACAATGGCACACTTTGTTTGAATAATCATCTTTTCACGATATTCAGGATGTTTTTCAAGAACTTGGCCAAATAACTCTTCTGACTTTCCTCCACCATAAATGTCAGCATGATCAAAAAAGTTAATACCACAATCTAATGCAGTCTTCACAAGTTCTTCTACTTCCTCAACACTCTTATCTGCAATACGCATACAGCCCAAGGCTATTTCAGATACTTTTAAATCAGTTTTTGGTAAATCATAGTACTTCATATTAAATACCTCTTGTATAAGTTTTTAACCATTCATTTTCTTCATCAGTTAAGTATGGCTTTAATGATTCTCTTACGAATTCATGATACTTATTCAATGCTTCTCTTTCATCAGTTGTTAGTAAAGAAACATCAAGACCATCTAAGTCAATAGGACATAAAGTAAGAGGTTCAAACTTCATCCACTGACCATACTCATTCTTGATATCTTCAACACATAATAATTCATTTTCTAAACGGATACCAAACTGACCTTCGATATAGACACCAGGTTCATCCGTTGTAATCATACCTGCTTCCTGAATTGCAGAAGGCTTACGTGGATCACGTAAACGTGGTCTAATATCATTTGGTCCTTCATGGACATTTAAGAAATGACCGACACCATGACCTGTACCACACTGGAAATCAATATGCTGCTTCCATAACTCATGTCTTACAAGACCATCAATCCAGATACCATTTGCACCATATAAGAAAACAGCTTCCTGCATCTTCAACATAGCCTTTAATACATATGTGAAGTATTTTCTTTCAGTCTCACTGATTTCACCTAAGATGAATGTACGTGTAATATCAGTTGTACCATCTAAATACTGTCCACCTGAGTCAATAAGAAGCATACCTTCTTTTTTAACATGAACATCATGTTCATGAGATGGATGATAATGCATTAATGCCGCATTTTCTTTATAAGCAGTAATTGTATTAAATGAAATATCAGTAAATAATTCCTGTGCTTCTCTAAAGCTTAATAACTTATCAGTAATAGAACATTCAGTCGCATCATCAGGCATAGAAGTCTTTAACCAATACATGAACTTAGTCATTGCTACACCATCTTTTAAATGGGCATGCTTTGTATTTTCAATTTCTATATCTGACTTAATACTCTTGAAGTATTGAGATGGGTTAGATCCATCCATGATTTCACAGTCTATAAATGAATAAATGGCATAGTTAATAGCACTTAAGTCTACAAGTACCTGACCACTTAATCTCTTTGTATCTAGATAGATATCATCATAAGAACGGATTTCAACACCATCATTCTTATAAGCTTCAATCATTGTTTCATCATAAGTACCATCCTGAAGATATAAATAAGCGTTATCTAAAGTAATAATACTAAATGCCATAGCCATTGGAGAATGAGGAATATCTTTACCTCTAATATTGAATGTCCATGCAATATCATCTAATGATGTAATGATGTGCGCATTACATTCATTTTCTTCCATATAACCACGAATCCATTCAAGCTTCTGTGCTGTGCTTTGTCCATGATACTTCACATCATAGATATAAGCAGGTTCATGAGAACGTTCTGGACGATTTGTCCATACATCAGTCATATCGATGTCTTTTAATTCAAAATCAGTTTCTCTACCTTCATCTAAATCAATGATAAATGAAGCAGTTGTTACCTTACCATTGAAGCCAAGTACATCACCATCATCAAGATGATCAATGAGGAAATCCTTCACACTAGGAACATCTGCATTACCCATCTTCATGAGTTTAATACCAGGATAGAGTTCTTTTTCTGCCTGAATGAAATAACGTCCATCAGTCCATAACCATGCTTCTTCCTGTCCTACAACTAGGACACCTGCAGAACCAGTAAAGCCGCTTAGATACTTTCTAAACTGGTCATGTTCGCCTACAATTTCGCTCTGATGATCATCATCAGTAGGCACATAATAGAACTTGATATTTTGTTCTTTTAATCTTTTCTGTAATTCTTTTATCATTTTTTTATCACCCATGATAAGTTTAACACAAATGAGGGAGATAAGGTATAATATAATTAGGAGATGAAGTGTGAAACAAAAATCAATCAAAACGTATAAAAAAAGACAAACTTAAAAACAAGTTTGAATAATTTAGAAAAAAATAGAATAATTGAATATTATGGTTTAGTTAATTTAGAAATGTCAAAACCTG